>JBFJMP010000071.1:0-8823 GCA_041633895.1 Nitriliruptoraceae bacterium | reverse complement strand
TCCCCGGGGCACGCATCGCCGCGGCCGCGGCCCGCCAGGACCGCTACTGGGAGCTCGCCCAGCACCTGTATCCGTTCATCGCGGGCGACGGTGAGGCACCCGTCGGACGCGACCTGACGGACGACGAACTGTCGGCCTACCGCGTGCGCCAGACCGAGGAGGCGCTCCTTGCGCAGGCCGAGGCGGTCGCGGACGAGATCGACCTCGACATGGATCGGTTGCGGGCCGACATGGCTGACGACGTGACCACGGCGATCGTCGAGCGCGACCAGCAGGTCGCCTGGCAGCTTGGCTTCACGGGGACGCCCGCGTTCATCGTGAACGGGGTGCCGCAGGGCGGCTTCGCCGGTCCGGAGGCATTCGCGACGTTGCTCGCGGCCGTGCTCGACGCCTCGGAGGGCTGAATGGGCGGGCTCGGGCCTGACGTCGGATACGTCGCCGCCTTCGTCGGCGGCCTCCTCGCCCTGCTCAGTCCGTGCGGGGCGCTGCTGCTCCCGTCCTTCTTCGCCTACGCCTTCGATCGCCCCGGACGCCTGCTGGCACGGACCGGCGTCTTCTACCTCGGGCTGGTCACCACACTGGTCCCGCTGGGCGTCTCGGCGTCTGCGGCCACCCGGTTCGTCCGCAACCACCAGGACACGGTGATGACCGTGGCGGGAGCCACGGTCATCGTGCTCGGTGTGCTGACGATCCTCGGCCTCGGCTTCGACCTGCTGCCGTCGCGGCTGCGAGACCGTGCCAGCGGTCAGGCGACCACCGGCACCGTCTACCTGCTGGGCCTGGTCTACGGCGTCACGGGGTTCTGCACCGGACCGATCCTCGGCAGCATCCTGGTCATCGCAGCAGTCGGTGGACGCCCCGTCCAGGGCAGCGCCCTGCTGGCGGTGTACGCGCTCGGGATGGTCGTCCCCCTGGCGCTGCTGTCGCTGGTGTGGGAGCGGATCGGGACGGGGGCGCTGCGGTGGCTGCGTGGCCGGGAGTTGACGTTCGGGCGCTGGCGGGTCCACTCGACGTCGCTGGTCACCGGAGTCCTGCTCGTGGCGGTGGGACTGCTCCTCGTCGGTGGCGGTGCGACGGTCGAGTCCACCGACCTCGCCCTGGCCGGTGCCCGCGCGGAGGAGTTCGCGCAGGCCGTCGGGCGTCACGTCCCGGATCGGGCCGTGGCGATCCTCCTGGTTGCCCTCGCGGGGGGCTGGTTCGTCCATCGGTGGCGCCAGGGCGACCCATCCGTGTCGCGACCGGACCGCTGACCTCAAGCCGGCCGGCTTGCTGGCCGACGTGCAGCACATGGACACTCCGGACGACTGGGAGCGAGTGACCGGCACCCTCGACTGGGTGGCGGCCGTCGTCGCCGAGCGCGTGGGGCGTGAGCCGGCGGACCTGGTGTGGACGGGCATCGCGCTCGGGCTCGCCGGTGGGCTGCTCGCGGACGGCACGGCGATGCGGTCCGGGGCGCCCCTGGCCACCGCCGTGCTGGCGCTCGTGCTGACGCTGTCGGGATTCGGGGCGTTGGCGCTGGTCGCCATGCGTGTCGGACGCAGGCCGGGAGGTGGGGCGGCGTCGGCCGAGACCGCGACCTTCGGGCCGTGGCTGCGACGCCTGCAGGTGCTGTTCGCCGCGGTGTTCGTGGCGGTCGTCGCGCTCCTGGTGTACGGGGCCGTGATCGGATCGGTCCTGCTGGTCGCGAGGAACACCCTCGAGGTCGCGCGCGTCGGGGGGATCGTCCTCGCCATCTCGTGGCTGTTGATGGACGACGACATCGGGCTGCCGGACTGGCTGGCAACGCGAATGCCGGCAACGGCGGAAGCGCGCGCACGGGGCAACTGACACGACGGTGCGGGGCACCGAAGGGGGCAGGACATGGGGCTCGTCGAAGGACTCTTCCACGGGGTGTCGGCGGACTGGATCGCCGGGGCCCTCGTCGCCTGGCTGTGGGTCGCCACGATGCTGACGGTGCTCGAACGCGCTCGCGAGCAGCGGCGAGGACGTCGCCGGCGGTAGGGCCGCGGAGGCTCAGCTGCGGTACTCGGGGTTGGGGAAGTCGAAGCGGCAGCCCGCGTCCCACTCCTCGCGCTGGTTGCCGTGGGTAGGGAACCCGCCGTTGTCCTTGAGCCACCGGGCGGTGTGCAGGAGGTTCCAGGTCAGGAACGTCGTGTTGCGGTTCGTGAAGTCGTTCTGTTCGCCCCCGGACCCTTCGTCGAGGTAGGAGGGACCCGGACCGGCCTCGCCCAGCCAGGCCGAGTCGGCCTGCGGCGGGATGACGTAGCCCAGATGCTGCAGCGAGTAGAGGATGTTCATGGAGCAGTGCTTGGCCCCGTCCTCGTTGCCCGTGATGATGCAACCGCCCGTGCGCCCGTAGTAGATCCACTGGCCACGGTCGTTGAGCTGCCCCGAGTTGCCGTACAGCCGCTCGATGACCCTCGTGCAGACCGACGACTTGTCGCCGAGCCAGATCGGCGACAACAGCACGAGGATGTCGGCGGCCAGCACGCGCTCGAACAGTTCCGGCCATTCGTCACTGGCGAAGCCGTGCTCGGTCATGTCGGGGTAGACGCCCGGGGCGATGTCGTGGTCGACGGCGCGGAACTGGTCCACCGTGACCCCGTTCGCCTTCATGATGGCGATCGACTTGTCGGCCAGGCCCTGGGTGTGGGACTGCTGTGGCGATGGCTTGAGCGTGCAGTTGACGTACAACGCCGTCAGGTCCTGGTAGTCGACCTCGGATGCGTCACACAGGGACTGGTCCTTGTCGGACAGGGTCATCGGTCGCTCCTCTCCCGGGACCGTCGACGCTACTGATGACATGCAGGCACTGCCCCGTGAATGCGAGGAGCCCCCGGTCTGGGGAGACCGGGGGCTCGAAGCCGGGACGCGCGGGGCACGGCGTCGACCGGCTTGGCGGGGCCCTTGGGGGAAGGGTTGGCCCGCCGGTTCGCACCGTCCGATGGGGCGTCGGACATGATGGTGCGCCTGTGACGGCCAGGGGATGACCGTCGCGACCAAGGTAGCAGACGGCGTCGACGTCAAGGTGGTGCTGTCACGTAGATTGGCCCCCAAATCGGACGTAGTGGGCATATTTTGACGTCTGATGGTTGCAGATGGAACAAACTACCCACGTCGCCGGACCGTGCGTGCGCGCCCGTCGAACGTGTGGCTCAGCGGTCTGGCCAGTCGCCAGAGCGTTCGTATTCGACCGATCGGGCGATCTGGCGAGCTTGGTCCATGGCGCGTTCGCGAGCCGTCTCGGCAGCGATCAACTCGTCGAGTCGACGCACCAGCGGGGTGCCGGCGACCCACGGCTCGGCTTCCTCGACCTGAGCGCGCTGGTCATCGTCCAGTTCGTCGGCCGCGCGGGCCTGCAGGTCATCGCTGTTGCGGGCGAGCCAGCCGCGGAGGTTGCGGCGGTGGGTGGGCGTCATCGCCGCGAGCTCCAAGGTGGAGCCGGACGACGAGGTCCACATCCGCCGCTGCAGCAGCAGGGTCAGGTCCATCGTCCGGGCCGGACGTCGGTGGCCCGACCGGGCGGCGGCGGCCAACTCGGCGACCCGTCGGTAGAGGGGGGCGTGGTCCTCGACGCGCAGTTCGCCGGTCGCGACCCGATCGCCGACGGCGGGGTCCTCGTAGGCATGGGCATAGGCGCTGCGGTGTACGTGCAGTTGGCGGGCGATCTGGTCCAGCATGCGGCGATCGGCGTCCGCGAGCACGACCTCGGTACCGTCGGTGATGGTGACGACGGTGTCCTGGTTCACGTCGTCGGGGTCGAGAATGATGCGCACCATGCCCCCTGCGGGTCGTGTCAGACGTAACGCGGTCGAAACAGTGGAGCAAAGGCCGGGCAACAGCGCTGGACCAACATCAGCCCCACTGACACGATCGTGCCAGTTGGACCGACAGTCGGCATGCTGTCGTATCGGCGGGTGAACCGCCGTTGGGCGAAGGAGACGACAATGAAGCTCGTGACTGCGATCGTCAGGCCGCATGCGGTCGACGACATCAAGGGTGGCCTCCAGGGCGCGGGGATCGAGGGCCTCACGCTCTCCGAGGTTCGTGGCTACGGGCGTCAGCGTGGGCACACCGAGGTCTACCGCGGTGCGGAGTACACGGTGGAGTTCGTGCCGAAGATGCGCGTCGAGGTGCTCTGCTCCACGGAGCGCGTCGACGAGGTCATCGAGACCATCGTGAAGTTCGGGCGCAGCGGCCAGGTCGGCGACGGCAAGGTCTTCGTGACCGACGTCGACCGGATCGTGCGCATCCGGACGGGTGAGGAAGACCTCGAGGCCCTGTGACCCAGGCGACCGGAGCCGATGGCGGGACCGACGTCGCCAACCGACTCCGGGCAGCGCGCGAGGAACTCGCGGCTGACGGGCCCGCACCAGGACGACCCTGGTGCGAGGCCTGGACTGCCGCAGTCGACAGCGCGCTGACGGACCTGGCCACGGGCATCCCAGGTCCTTCCCGGCACTGCGTTGCGGCCATCGGTGGATACGGCCGGCGTGAGCTGTGCCCCGGCTCGGACCTCGACGTGCTGATCCTCCATGAGGGCATGGAGGACGCGGAGCTCGAGGCCACCGTGCGCGCGGTCATCTATCCCCTGTGGGATGCCGGGCTGACGGTGGGCTACGCCGTCCGCAGCCGCAAGCAGGGCATCCAGGCGACCGACGACCTCGACGGGGCGACCGCCCTGATCGACGGTCGGCCACTCGTCGGCGACCCGAGCCTGCTGCGCGAGGTGCAGGACGCCTCGCTCAAGCGGCTGCGGCGTCGGCCGGCACGCTTCCTCGACGCCCTCACGGTCGCGGACGACGAACGCCGCGCCGCGTCCGGTGATGCGGCGGAGGCGCTCGAACCCGACCTCAAGAACGGGGCAGGCGGTCTGCGTGACGTCCAGTCCCTGCGGTGGGCCGCTGCCGTCCTGCTCGGCAAGGTCGGCTTCGACCCGCTGGTCTCGGCCGGCTACCTCGGGGCGGAGGATCGGACGCGGCTCGCCTCCGCCTATGACCTGCTCCTCGCCGAACGGGTCGCGTCGCACCTCGCGGCGGGGCGCGCCCAGGACGAGTTGCGCTTCGAGGTCCAGGACGAGGTGGCCCGCGCGCTCGGCCACGAGGACGGCGCCGACGACCGGGACACGGCGGCACACCGCCTGTTGCGGGAGCACTTCCTGGCGGCACGGACCGTCGACCACGTGCACGAACGGGCATGGCGGCTGATCTCGGCGGACGCGACCAGCGGACGCCGGCGCCGGCGGCCCGCGCAGGCGACCATCGACGGATTCGAGATCGTCGACGGGGTGCTGCGGCTCGGCCCCGACGACGACCTGGAGGACGCCGACCTGCCCTTCCGGCTCCTGCACGCGCTGAGTCGTGCGGGCGCCGTCCTCGACCGCAGGACGGCGACGTCGCTGCGGAACGTGGCCGCCAGGGACGAGGTGCCGTGGAGGTGGTCGACCGCATCACGCCAGCGCTTCCTGCAGGTGCTCTGGTCCGGCGGGGTGGCCCTCGAGGCGCTGTTCGAACTCGACGACGCCGGCGTCATCGCTGCGCTCCTGCCGGAGTGGGAGCCGGTCCGCGGACGCGCCCAGCGCAACCCGTTCCACAAGTACTCGCTGGATCGCCACCTCTGGCACGCCGCGACGGAACTGGGCGACCTCGTGCGCTCGGACGCCCGGGCAGCGCGTACCTTCGATCGCATCGAGGATCGCGACGCGCTGATGCTCGGCATGCTCCTCCATGACATCGGCAAGGCCTACGGCGAACCACACTCCACGACGGGCATCCCGTACGCCCGCGCCGTGTGCGAGCGCATGGGTGCCTCGCCCGCCACCACGGACCGTGTGGCACGTCTCGTCGAAGACCACTTGCTCCTCCCGGACATCGCGACGCGCCGCGACCTGTCCGACCACGTACTCATCAAGACGGTTGCCGAACAGCTCGGCGATCACCAACACCTCGCGATGCTCCACCTGCTGACCGCCGCGGATGGCATGGCCACCGGGCCAAGCGCCTGGACGGCGTGGAAGGCATCGCTCGTACGCTCACTCGTGAACAAGGTTGCTGCCGTGCTGGACGAGACCCACCCCGACGAGATCGCCGACGGGGCGGTGGCCACGATCGACGAGGCCCTCCGCCTGGCCCCCGAACTCGGCGCCGCGCCCGAGAGCGTCCGGGCGCACCTCGACGGCCTGCCACGCCGGTACGCCACGCTGGTCAACGCGCGCTCCATCGTGCGCCACAGCCTGATGGCCGCGGCTGAACTCGGACCAACCGACGTGCGCACGCGGGTCACGCCGGGCGAGGAACGCGACGACGAGCTGCAGGCCTACGACGAGCTCGACGTGGTGGCGCTCGACGCGCCCGGGCTCTTCGCCAAGGTTGCGGGCGTGCTGGCGCTCAACGGTGGGTCGATCCTCGGTGCCACGGCCCACACCCGCAGCGACGACGTGGCCGTCGACACGTTCACGGTCGTCACACCGGACGGGGCGTCGCCGTCCTGGTGGGCCCGCGTCGAGGGCGACCTCGTCGATGCGGTCGCCGGCCGCCTCGCCCTGCGCGCCCGGGTGGCCAAGCGTGCGCGTCAGGAGCAGCGTCGGCTCGACCGGCTCCCGGACGTCGAGACCTCGGTGAGCGTCCGGGAGGACGAGTCCGGGTCGGCCTCGGTCCTCGAGGTCCGGACCCAGGACCGCGTCGGCGTCCTGTTCGCGATCACCGACGCCCTCGCCGAGCTCGAGCTCGACATCGTCGTGGCACGCATCCAGACGATGGGCCACGAGGTGGTGGACGTGTTCACCGTCCGCGACGGCGACGGCAACCCGTTGACCGCGGACCACGCCACTGAGGTCGAGCTCGGCGTCACCGCCGCCCTCGACGGCCTCGGCTCGCCCTCGTCACCCACCAGCGCCTGACCCCGTTCCCGCGCTGGGGCGCGGGTTTCGGGGCGTGCAGTGGCCGGGGTGCGCGGACGCTGCCGGTACCCGCGCTGGGGCGCGGGTTCCGGGGGCAACCGTCGCGCTGGGGTGGGCGTCGTGCGAATGCCCGCGCTGGGGCGCGGGTTTCGGGGTCAGAGGATGCCGCCCTCGGCCATGCGCCGGTAGTCCAGCACGCGGTCGAGGAGCTCGGCGTCGACGCCGTCGTCGAGGGCCGCCTCGCGCAGGGTCTGACCGGTCTTGTGGGCCGTCTTGGCGAGCTTTGCCGAGCGCTCGTACCCGATCTCGGGGACCAAGGCGGTGACCTGCATGAGGGACCGCTCGACGAGGCGCGGGCCCTCCTCGGTCGCCGTCGCGTCGGCGAGGCACTTGTCGACGAAGACCTGGCTGACGCGCCCGACCAGCTCCAGCGACTCGATCACGTTGCGCGCCATCACCGGGATCATGACGTTGAGTTCGAGCTCGCCGGACAGCCCGCCCACCGTGACGGCCGCGTCGTTGCCGATGACCTGCGCAGCGACCATGCGGACGGACTCGGGGATGACCGGGTTGACCTTGCCCGGCATGATCGAGCTGCCGGGCTGGATCTCGGGGAGCACGATCTCGTAGAGGCCGGTGCGGGGACCGGACGACAGCCATCGCACGTCGTTGGCGATCTTGAGCAGGCTGGTGGCGACGACCTTGAGCGCCCCGGACAGCTCGACGAGGGCGTCACGCGAGCCCTGCGCCTCGAAGTGGTCGTCGGCCTCCTGGAACGGGATGCCGGTGCGCTCGGCGATCAGTTCGATCACGCGGTCGACGAACCCGGGCGGGCAGTTGAGGCCGGTCCCGACGGCGGTGCCGCCCATCGCCAGCTCGTGGACGCGCAGCAGCGCGCTCTCGATCCGGGTGATGCCGAGCTCGATCTGGCGTGCGTAGCCGCCGAACTCCTGGCCGAGGGTGACCGGGGTGGCGTCCATGAGGTGGGTGCGGCCGGGCTTGACGATGTCGGCCCACTCGTCGGACTTCGCCCGCAGGGTCGTGGCCAGCGTCTCGAGCCCCGGGAGCGTGACGTCCACGGCGGTGCGTGCGGCGGCGATGTGCACGGCCGACGGGAACGAGTCGTTCGAGGACTGGGATGCGTTCACGTGGTCGTTGGGGTGCACGGCGTCCGACTCGAGGTCGGCGCCGAGCAGCTGCTTCGCGCGGTTGGCGATGACCTCGTTCGCGTTCATGTTGGTCGAGGTGCCGGATCCCGTCTGGAAGGTGTCGACGGGGAAGTGCGCGTCGAGCTTGCCGTCGATGACCTCGTCGGCTGCCTCCCGGATGACCTTGGCCTGCTCGGCGGTGATGACGCCGGTCTCCTCGTTGGCGGTCGCTGCGGCCCACTTGATGAGCGCCTGCGCGCGGAAGACGGGGGCGGGGACCGGCTGGCCCGACACGGGGAAGTTCTCGACGGCCCGCTGGGTCGATGCACCCCAGAGCGCGTCGACGGGGATCTGCATCTCGCCCATCGTGTCGTGTGCGGTACGGAACTCGGCCATGACGAAGTGCCTTCGTGAGCAGGTGTGGGGAGCCATCTCCGAGCCTACTCCCGCGTCGTGTCGCCCTCCGTGCCCGCGGAGGACGGATCGTCGGCGCCCGACCACACCCGGTGGCCGGTCGCCACACGGCCTGCGCCGGTAGCGTTCGGGCCACACCCGGACCGCGTGGGAGATCGATGGTGTCGCTCGTAGACGTGGGGCTCGTCCGCGAGGCCGCCGCGCGCCTCGCCGGCGTGCTGCAGCCGACGCCCGTCGAGTCCTCGCGTGCGCTGTCCGGGATCGTCGGCGCCGACGTGGTCCTCAAGTGCGAGAACCTGCAGCGCACGGGCTCGTTCAAGCTGCGGGGGGCGTACAACCGCATCGCGCAGCTGTCCGAGGACG
>JBFJMP010000070.1:0-8838 GCA_041633895.1 Nitriliruptoraceae bacterium | reverse complement strand
TGGCGGTAGTGACGCGAGGCCATCAGAAGGGCTTGACCACCATCGCCCACACGACGACGAAGAGGATGATCGTGTCGACGGTGGACAGCATCCCGACGCGCTTGCCGAGCGCCTCGGCGGCCGCGGCGTCGCCCGACTCGATCGCCTCGCCGAGCTTGGTCGCGGCCGGGGCGATCATGCCGTGGCCAATGCCGAGGGACGCGATCACACCGAGGAAGCCGATGCTGATGAACGGGTCGCTGAACTCGAGGAACTCGGCCTCGAGCACCATCGCGATGCCGAACACCAACGTGGTGATGGCCGTGATGTTGAAGAACTGGGACACGAACTTGGTCTGCTTCGTGATGGCCTGGACGGCGCCGATCTCACCGCCCATGGACAGGCGCCCCATCAGCAGGTTGAAGAAGAACCCGGAGCCGACCCAGACGACGGCCGCGAGCACGTGGATGGTCTGGAAGAAGTTGTACATCGGGGTCCCCTGTGACGGCACGGAACCGAAGTGGTTCCTCGCGCAGTCAAGCACGGACGATCCCGCCCGTGGGGGAGGCCACGTGCGCGCGTCAGCCCTCGGGGAAGGCGCCGTCGAGCTCGTACGGCCGTGGGTACGCGCTGGCTGCGGCGCGGGCGAACGGCAGCAGCAGGTCGAACAGTCGTCGAGAGTCGTCGGCGCCCAGTGCCTCCCATGGGGCCGTGGCGAGTTCGTCGGTGCGGTTCTCCAGCTCCTGGCGCCACGCGGCACCCGGGACGGTGAGCCCGTCGTCGTCCATCCAACCGCGCTCGACCAGGCCGGCTCGCCCCGCCTCCCACGCAGCGTCGTCGATGGCCCGGCTCGCCCGCAGGAAGCGCTGGCTGATGGCCTCCTGCCAGTTCGCGAACAGCACCACGGCCTCGACCGGGGACAGGCCCGAGGTGGTGAGCAGCGCGACGTGGCCGTCGCCGCGGTACTCCCGCAGCGTCGTCACGGCTTGCCACAGGTCGGCCAACGGGAGTCCCGACGCCGCGACGGCCGTGTTGGCGGCGGCGAGCGGCCGGCCCGCCGTGTCGACCGCGGCCATGGCCCGACGCGCCAACTCGGTTGCCTCGGCCACGCCGTCGGTGGGGACCTCGAGGCGCTCGTACAGCGCCTGCATCGCGCGGGCGCGGGCTGCGAGCACATCCTGCGGGGTCGTGACGGCCCAGCACGCCTGCAGCGCCCCCGCAACCAGGGCCGGGCTGAAGTTGAAGAACATCGCGGCGACGACCGGGGCCGGGGCGCCGTTCAGCGGCGCGGCGCGCCCCGCGAAGTAGCCGAGCACCGCCGGGTCGATGCCGAGTTCGACCCACGCGTCGTTGGGCTCCGGCGCGAAGTAGGCGATCGAGTTGATGGGTTCGATGACCTCGTGCATGGCGCGGGCGACGACGGCGGACGTGGGCATGCTCGGCTCCGGTGGGGTGGGAGCCCCGCAGGCTAGGGCGCACGGGGCACCGGAGCGCCTGTACGCCGTGGCTACCCTCGGCGAACCGTCCGCAGCGTGAGTTGTCCATGACCGAACTTCCCAAGTCCTACGACCCCGCCAGCACCGAGACCGCCCTCTACGAGGACTGGCTCGGCGCCGGACTGTTCCACGCGGAGCCGGACGACGAGGGTGAGCCGTTCGCGATCGTCATCCCGCCGCCGAACGTCACGGGTGCGCTCCACATCGGGCACGCCCTGACGAACGCGATCGAGGACGCGATGATCCGGCACGCCCGGATGCGTGGGATGAACGCCGTGTGGGTCCCCGGCACCGACCACGCCGGCATCGCGACCCAGAACGTGGTCGAGAAGCAGTTGGCCGCCGAGGGACTGACCCGCCACGACCTCGGGCGCGAGGCGTTCCTCGACCGCGTCTGGGCGTGGAAGGCCGAGTCCGGCGGCATGATCCTCAAGCAACTGCGCCGGCTCGGGGCCTCGCTGGACTGGGAACGTGAGGCGTTCACCTTCGACGAGCCGCGCTCGCGGGCCGTGCGCGAGGTGTTCGTCGGGCTCTACGAGCAGGACCTGATCTACCGCGGCTACCGCCTGATCAACTGGTGTCCGCGCTGCGCCTCGGCGCTCAGCGACATCGAGGTGGACCACGAGGAGGTGACGGGCGAACTCGCGTCCTTCGTCTACCCGTTCGAGACGGGCGGGACCGAGGGCATCACCGTCGCCACCACCCGCATCGAGACGATGCTCGGTGACACGGCGATCGCCGTCCATCCCGACGACGAGCGCTACACCGGCCTGGTCGGGCGCACCGTGCAGCACCCGTTCCTCGACCGCGAGATCCCGATCATCGCGGACGACTACGTGGATCCCGAGTTCGGCTCGGGCGCCGTGAAGATCACGCCCGCGCACGACCCCAACGACTACGAGATGGGCCAGCGCCACGACCTCGAGCAGATCGACGTGATGACGGACGCGGCCACCATCAACGACGCCGGCGGGGCCTACGCCGGCATGGACCGCTTCGAGGCCCGCGCCCGCATCAAGGACGACCTGCGCGAGCTCGGCCTGCTGGTCGACGTGAAGGCCCACGTCCACCAGGTCGGGCACTGCTCGCGCTGCGGCACCGTCGTGGAGCCGCGCCTGTCCGAGCAGTGGTTCGTGAGCGTCCGACCGCTCGCCGACAAGGCCGCCGCCGCAGTCCGCGACGGGCGCACCACCCTCGAGCCGCCGCGCATGGCCAAGTCGTTCCTCGACTGGCTCGACAACCTCCACGACTGGTGCATCTCGCGCCAGATCTGGTGGGGCCACCGCATCCCGGCCTGGTACTGCCCCGACGGCCATGTCACGGTGGGCCGCGACGACGCCACGGCCTGCGCCGAGTGCGGCTCCGCCGACCTGCGCCAGGACGAGGACGTGCTGGACACGTGGTTCAGCTCGCAGCTGTGGCCGTTCACGGTGTTCGGGTGGGAGAAGCCCGGCGACTCGACCCCCGAGCTCGAACGCTGGTACCCGACCGCGGTCCTCGAGACCGGTTACGACATCAACACCTTCTGGGTGTCCCGGATGATGATGATCGGCCTGTGGTTCCTCGACGAGGTGCCGTTCAAGGTCATCTACAACCACGGGATGGTGCGCGACCAGCACGGCAAGAAGATGTCGAAGTCGTTCGGCAACGTGATCGACCCGCTGGAGTTCATCGACTCGCACGGCGCGGATGCGCTGCGCTTCGCGTTGTTCCAGCACACCTCGCCGGGCACCGACGTGCCGCTCGCACCGGAGTGGGTCGAGGGCGCGGGCCGCTTCATGAACAAGCTCTGGAACGCGACCCGGTTCGCCCTCGGCACGCTCGACGGCACCCGCCCGGGCACCGTGCCGGCAGACGGGGACCTCACGCTCGAGGACCGTTGGATCCTGTCGCGGCTCGAGGCGACGCGGGCCGTCGTGGACGACAACTTCACGAACTGGGACCTCGCGCGCATCTCCGGGGCGCTCTACCACTTCGCGTGGGACGACCTCGCCGACTGGTACCTCGAGGCCGCGAAGGTGCGGCTGTACGGCGACGACGAGGCCGCCAAGGCCGGCGCCCAGCAGGTCCTTGCCACCGTGCTGGACCAACTGCTGCGGATGCTGCATCCGCTGACGCCGTTCCTGACCGAGACGCTGTGGCGTGCCCTGACCGGCGCGGCCGGCGGCGCGGACTCGCTGATGGCCAGCGACTGGGCGAGCGCGGTCGGCTCGTACGACGAGGACGTGGAGAACGACTTCGCCGTCGTGCAGGACCTCGTCACCGAGGTCCGACGGTTCCGCAGCCAGAACGCGATCGCGCCCTCGAAGCGCTTCGGCATCACGCTCACGGCGTCGCGCGCGGACCTCATCGAGGCGCAGGGCGACCTGGTGGCCGCCCTCGCCGGCCTCGACGCCATCGAGGTGGTCGACGCACTCGAGGACCGCCCCGGCACCTCGACGATCGTCTTCGGCTGCGGCGAGGCACAGGTCGAACTGGCCGGCCTCATCGACGTCGCGGCCGAGCTCGAACGTCTCGACCGTGAACTCGGCAAGGCACAGGGCGACCTGCAGCGTGTGGAGGGCAAGCTCGCGAACGAGAAGTTCGTCGCGAAGGCACCCGAGGCCGTCGTCCAGGCCGAGCGCGACCGCAAGGCCGAGATCGAGCGCACGCTGGCCGAACTCGAACGCCAGGCCGCCGCGCTGCGCGCGGGTTGACGTGACCGCCCCGATCGCAGCCGCGCGGACCGGGGGCGTCAGCTTCCGGTTGGCCGGCGTGCCCGTGACGATCCACGTCACGTTCCTCCTGATCATCACGCTGTTCGGGGTTGGGCTGGGTGAACCCGTCCTGCTGCTCGTGTGGGTCCCCGTGGCCGGGGCGTCGGTGCTCCTGCACGAGATGGGGCACGCGCTCGTCGGGCGCCTGAACGGGATGACGCCGCGCGTCGACCTCGCTGGCCTCGGTGGCATGACGTCGTGGGGCGATGCGACGGGACAGCGCAGCCGGCTCTGGAACCTGGCGATCAGTGCGGCCGGCCCCGGCATCGAGATCGCCGCTGGCCTGGTCGCCATCGGCCTCGGTGCGCCGTGCTGCGGGGTCATCGTCGACCAGGGCATGGGAACGTTCGCCGCGTCGGCGTGGGTGTACGTGTGCCTCGCCTGGGGCCTGCTGAACCTGCTGCCGATCCTGCCGTTGGACGGCGGCCACGTGCTGGAGTCGCTGCTGCCCGGTGACCTCGGCGTGCGGCGTCGGCGTGCGGCCGCGTTCAGCGTCGGGGTCGGGGTCGTGCTCGCGCTCGGGGCGCTGACCGCCGGACTGGCGTTCGGGGCGCTGCTGGCCGGATGGCTGACCTGGAACAACATCAAGGTCCTCCAGGCGCATCGGGCGTTGGCGTCCGAGTCCGTGCAGTTGCAGCGTCAGGCGCACGCCCTGCTCGCCGACGGGCGCCGCGACGAGGCCGTCGAGGTGGCCACCCGCGCCGTCCAGGCCGACGGTCCGCCAGTCGTCCGAGCCAGCGCCCTGTCCCTGCTCGTGCACCTGCTCGTCGAGGTGGGGCGAACCGACGAGGCGTTCCGGCTGGCCACCGACCCCCGACCGGGCGTCGAGGCGGACGAGTCGGCGGTCGGTCGTGCGATCGCCGCCCACGCCGATCGCACGGCCGCTGAGCGAGAACTCGCGGACCTGCAGGTGGGCGAGGTGGATCCGCGCACGCGTGGGATCCTCGTGCTCGCAGCGGCGTTCCGCGGTGACTTCATGACCGCGGACCTGCTCCTCGACGAGGGTCCCGTGTCGAAGCAGGTGGAGGTCACCCTCGGCCGACTGCGCGACCTGACGTGACCGGCGATCGAGTCGTGTCCGGCCGCCTGTAGCGTTGGGGGCTCGCGACGGCGACGAGGACGACGTGGACTTCGAGCAGGCACTGGACGGGTTGGCAGGACGAGGCCCGGGGCGCATGATCCCCGACCTCACCCGCATCACCCGGTTGGCCGAACTCCTCGGTGACCCCCAGCTGGCCTATCCGTCCGTGCACGTCACCGGGACGAACGGCAAGACGTCGGTCGTCCGCATGAGCGCGACGCTGCTGTCCGCGGTCGGACTGTCGGCCGGCACCTACACCTCGCCGCACCTGCAGACGGTTCGTGAGCGCTTCGCCGTCACCGGGCGCTGGATCGGCGAGCAGTCGCTGGCGGAGGTCTATTACCAGGTCCTCCCGATCGCCGAGCTCGTCGACGCGGAGTCCGACGACGACGTCACGTACTTCGAGCTGCTGACGGCCATGGCGTTCTGGTGGTTCGCCGACAAGCCGGTCGACATCGGCGTGTTCGAGGTCGGCATGGGCGGTACCTGGGACGCCACGAACCTCGTGCGCGGTGACGTCGCGGTGATCACCCCGATCGACCTCGACCACCGGGAGCTGGGCGACTCGCCCGTTGCGGTGGCGACCGAGAAGGCCGGGATCATCAAGCCGGGTGGGCACGTGGTGACGGGGCGCCAGCGCGACGACGTGCAGGCGGTGCTGGACGCCCGCGCGGCGGAAGTGGGTGCGACCGTGCGTCGCTGGGGCGTCGACCACGAGGTGCTGGACCGGCGCGTCGCGGTGGGCGGCCAGTACCTCAACCTGCGGGTCGGGGACCGCTCGGTGGACGAGATCTTCCTGCCGCTGCACGGGTCCCACCAGGCCGACAACGCGTGCCTCGCGCTCGCCGCCCTGGCCGGCGTGCTCGGCGAACGGTTCGACGAGCTCGACGACGACCTGATCCGAGCCGGACTCGCCGCCGTGTCCGCACCGGGCCGCCTCGAGATCGTCCACCGCGATCCCACGGTCATCCTCGACGGGGCGCACAACCCCCACGGCGCACGGACCGCGGCCGAGGCGCTGGGCGAGGCGTTCGAGTTCCGCAACCTCGTCCTCGTCCTGGCGTGCCTCGCCGACAAGGACCTCGCCGGGATCGTCGACGCCTTCCGCGACGTGGCGAACCACGTCGTGGTCACGGCCCCCGACTCACCCCGCGCCGCGCCGGCCACGGAGTTGCACGCCATCGCCGTTGCGGCGTTCGAGGGCACCGGTGTGGTCGTCGAACTGGCCGACGACGTGGAGTCGGCCCTGATGCTCGCGACGGGTGTGGCGGGGGACGGCGACGGGGTGCTGGTCACGGGGTCGCTGTACACGGTCGGGGCGGCGCGCGACGTCTACCTGCCGGTCGTGGACGACGGGGACGAGGTCGTCCGCGAACCCGAGGACATGACCGAGGAAGAGGAGGAGGACGAGTTCCAGCGCGCCATCGACGCGATGATCGAGCGAGTCGACGGTGAGACCGCAGAAGGCACCCCTGACGCCTGAGGTCAGTCGAACAACGTCGCGAGCCGCGCGAGCCGTACGAAGCCGGTGACGACGCGCAGGACGGCGGGGGACGGTTCGAAGACCTCCGGCGAGGGTTCGGGTGTGGGTTCCGGTGCTGCCGGTTCCGGCACCGCAGGCGGTGGGGGTGCGGGCGGCTCCGGAGTGGGCTCGGGGGCTGGCGGCGGCTCGGGTGTGGGGATCGGCTCGGGTTCCGGCTCGGGCTCGGGCGGCGGTGGCGGTGCCGTGTCGGACGGGAGGCGGAAGACCTCGGTCACCCACAGTTGCCCGTTGGCCTCGACGACACCGACCCCGATCTGGGTCACCCCGGCGTCCAGGATGTTGGCGCGATGGCCGTCAGAGCCCATGAAGGCGTCGTGGATGCCCTGCACACCGCTGGTGCCCCGGCCGACGTTCTCGGTGAGGCGCTGCCAGTCGGTCACGTGTGCGCCGAGATCGGGGTTGTGGTGGAGTTCGTCGGCCTGCGCCATGCGGGCGGCGTGCGCGGCGGCGACGTCGGACAGGTCGCCCGCGACGACGAGCGCGGGGAGCCCGTTGGCAGCGCGAGCCTCGTTGGCGAGGCGGACGAAGTCGTCGGCGGTCCCGGCGGCGTGCGCGGACGGCGCGGTCGCGGCCAGGACTGCTGCGACGAGGCTGCCGAGCAGCAGCGACACGAGCGGACGGGGGACGGCGGGGGTCGTGGTCATGTGCCGAGGCAACGGGCTCGGCGCGCCGGCCGACGTGAGGCACGTGTCCCGACGGACAGGTGGTCGGCGGGATCTGGGACACGTGCCCCACGTCCGGGCGCTCGTGGACGGCCGATCCGCGGAGGTGTCGCGCGCAGGTGCCGCGCGCGCAGGGCCACACGTCGGGGCGTCGGCTTGCCGAGTGGCCGATCCGCCTGTCACCCTGCGCGTCCACGACATCGAAAGGGCCTGGGCATGGCCACCGAACAGACACTCATCCTCGTCAAGCCGGACGGCGTCCGCCGCGGTCTCGTCGGCGAGGTCATCGCTCGCATCGAGCGCAAGGGCTTCACCCTCCGTGGCCTCGAGCTGCGGACCCTCGAGCGGGCGACCGCCGAGGAGCACTACGCCGAGCACACCGAGCGCCCGTTCTTCGGCGAGCTCGTCGACTTCATCACGGGCGGCCCGCTGGTCGCGCTGTGCGTCGAGGGCGACGACGCCATCGCCGGGATGCGCCAGATCATGGGCGCGACCAACCCGATCGAGGCGGCACCGGGTTCGATCCGCGGCGACTTCGCCACGCTCATCGGCGAGAACATCGTCCACGGCTCCGACTCGCCCGAGTCGGCCAAGCGCGAGCTGGAGATCTTCTTCCCCGGTCGCTTCTGATCGGCTGTCGTCCACAGGCGACGGATCGACCGTCCACGGACACCGGGCTCCTCGGCAGGCTGCACAGGCCGATCGAGGAGCCCGTTCCCATGCCAGAGGTCCTGCCCGTCGCCCCGACGACGTTCCTCGCCGGACCCGCGTCCGGCCCGGTGCCGCGCTCGTCGGCCTGCCCCACGTGCCCCACGGATCGGCGGTGGTTCGAGCCGGATCCGCCGGGCGAGCGCCCCGAGGTCACGTCACCGGAGGCCGCGGTGGACGTGCTGGCCCCCCTGCTGGTCGGCCGCGACCGGGAATCCTGTGTGGCGGCCCTGCTGGACACCAAGCACCGCCTCCTGGACGTGGTGACGGTCAGCGTCGGGTCGCTCGACCACACGTTCATGTCCCCGCGCGAGGTCTATCGCGACGCCCTGCTCGCCAACGCCGCCGCCATCGTGGTGGCCCACAACCACCCGTCCGGCGCGCCGGAGCCGTCCGCCGACGATCGTGCCGTGACGGCCAGGCTCGCGCGAGCGGGGGAGATGATCGGGATCGAACTGCTCGACCACCTCGTGGTTGCCGACGGTGGTTGGGTCAGCCTCGCACGCCTCGGGGCGGTCTGATCGGCCCCCGGTCACTCGGACAACGGCTTGGTGGCGTCATGGGCTTTCCGCCGGTGTTACCCTCGGCATGTCCTCGCCGTGGGGTGCGGGCG
>JBFJMP010000069.1:0-8852 GCA_041633895.1 Nitriliruptoraceae bacterium | reverse complement strand
TCCGTGACGGAGCAGTTGATGGTGCGCACCGCGGAGCTGGTGGCGTCGCTCGACGTGCGGCTGCACACCCACTTCGCGGAGAACGCCGAGGACGACGAGTTCAGCCTCGCCACGTTCGGGTGCCGACCCCTGGAATACCTCGAACGGACGGGGTGGGCGAGCAGCCGCACCTGGGTCGCCCACTGCGTGATGCCGAACCACGACGAGATCGCCCGAATGGGTGCGGCCGGCATGGGTGTCGCCCACTGCCCGTCGAGCAACCTGATCCTCGCCTCGGGGATCGCACCCGTCGTCGATCTCCGGGCGGCCGGGGTCGCGGTCGGGTTGGGGGTCGACGGGTCGTCGTCCGCCGACGCCGCCGCGCTCTGGCTCGAGGCTCGCCAGGCGATGCTGCTGGCGAAGCTGCGCGACGGTGCGGCAGCCGGCACGGCCCGCATGGCGCTCGAGATGGCGACGCTCGGCGGGGCGGCGTGCCTCGGTCAGCAGCAGCAGTGCCAGAAGGCCCGCCGGCTCGGGCTCGTCAGGCATCAACTCGACCAGCAGGCGCGCGAGCCGAACTGCCTCGGCGGTCAGGTCGCCACGCACGAGCTCGTCGCCCGACGTCGCGCTGTGGCCTTCCGTGTAGACGAGCAGGATGGCCGCCAGCACCGGGGGAAGCCGGTCCGGCAGTTCGGCCTCGGTCGGGATTCGATACGGCGCCCGGTTGTCGCGCAGCTTCCGCTTGGCGCGGACCAGGCGCTGGGCCAGCGTCGCCTCGGCAACCAGCAGGCCGCGCGCGATCTCGCCCGTGGTGAGCCCGCCGAGAAGTCGCAGCGTGAGTGCCACCTGGGCGTCGGGTGCCAGCGCCGGGTGGCAGCACAGGAACATCAGCCGCAGTTGGTCGTCCGGCACCGCGGCCGCGAGCCTGTCGACGTCGCGCATCACGGCGGGTTCGCCCTCGTCGTCCCGGCGCACCTCGGCCTCGCGGTGCGCGGCCTCGTGACGCGCCTGTCGGCTGGACTCGCGTCGCAGCCGATCGATGGCCCGTCGCCGTGCGGTCGTCATGATCCAGCCGCCCGGGTTGGGCGGCAGCCCGTCGCGTTGCCAGCGCTCGGCGGCGATCGCGAACGCCTCGGCCACCGCGTCCTCGGCGAGGTCGACATCGCCGAGGACGCGGATCAGCGTGGCGGTGCAGGGCCGGGCTTCACGTCGGAAGACCGCAGCGAGCTCGTCATTCACCCTGGAACGGCCGCAGTTCGACAGGACCCTCGCAGGCGGCCGTTGCGTGACGCGCCCAGTCCAGGGCCACGTCGAGGTCGGGGGCCTCGATGACCCAGAAGCCGCCCATCTGCTCCTTGGACTCCGCGAACGGCCCATCGGTCATCGAGACCTCGTTGCCGGTCGCACGCACCACCGTGGCCGACGAGGCGGGGTGCAGACCGCCACCGAAGACCCATGCGCCGGCTCCTTCCAGTGCGGTGTTGAACTCGTCGACCTGCGCGACGATGCGCTGCATGTCGTCGCCGGTGAAGTCGACCTCGTACTCGTCGTCGTGCCAGACGGAGAGCAGGTACTGCGCCATGGTGGGACTCCTGTGTGTTCGGGGTTCGTGCCCGCGTCGCGCGGACGTGGATACCACGAAGGAGGACTGCAGGATCGACACGACGTGTCGCCTCGGTCCTCCAGGCGTGCACCCCTCGCACGGTCTGCCACGAAGAGAGCCCGTCGCACGATGATCGGCCGCATCTATACTGGGTCGGTCAGGGCCTGTGGGAGCCCCGGCCGGAGGTCAGGCTGTGATCTGCGGGACCTGTGCGGCGGAGAACCCGAGCACACACCGGTTCTGTCACGCGTGCGGCTCGGCGTTGACCCCGGCGTGCGCCGGGTGTGGTGCCGAACTGGTCGAGGGGCATGCGTTCTGCGGCACCTGCGGCATGCGACACGACGCCGTCGCCGCACCCACAGTCGCGTCGGCCGTGCCGGAATCGGTCGACGAACGGCGCCACGTGTCCGTCCTGTTCGTGGATCTCGTGGGGTTCACGACGCTGTCCGAGGACCGGGACCCGGAGGCCGTCCGGGAGCTGCTGTCGACCTACTTCGACCATGCCCGGACGATCGTGGCCCGGTACGGCGGGACCATCGAGAAGTTCATCGGGGATGCGGTCATGGCGGTGTGGGGCACACCCGTTGCGCTGGCGGATGACGCCGAGCGCGCCGTCCGCGCCGGCCTCGACCTCGTCGACGCGGTGGCCGCCATGGACGAGGGCGTGCCGGGCGCCCCGCTCGCTGCCCGGGCCGGCGTCGTCAGTGGTGAAGCGGCCGTCAAGCTCGACGCCGTGCACCAGGGCATGGTGGCGGGGGACGTCGTGAACACCGCGGCTCGCGTCCAGTCGGCCGCAGAGCCGGGAGCGGTGCTGGTCGACGAGGCCACCCGTGCCGCGACCTCGTCCTCGATCGACTACCGCGACGCCGGGGAACACCTGCTGAAGGGCAAGGCCGAGCCGGTGCGTCTCCACCGCGCGGCCGAGGTCGTGGCCGGAACAGGCGGCGCCCTGCGCTTCGACGGCCTCGAAGCGCCGTTCCTCGGGCGTGACCGCGAACTGCGGATGGTCAAGGAGTTGTTCCACGACAGCGCCGAGCAGTCCCGGACACGGCTCGTGCTCGTGTCAGGGGCAGCCGGTGTCGGCAAGTCCCGCATCGGCTGGGAGTTCTTCAAGTACCTCGACGGGATCTCGCAGTTCACGTGGTGGCACGTCGGTCGCTGTGAGAGCTTCGGCGACGGCCTCGCCTACGGCGCCTTCGTCGACATGGTGCGAACCCGCCTGAAGGTCGAGGAGGGCGACCTCGATGCCACGATCCTCGACAAGCTGCGTGCCGGCCTCGACGAGTTCGTCGCGGATCCGGAGGAACGCCAGTGGTTGCTGCCGCGGCTGGCGGTCCTGCTCGGGGTGGCGGATCGGCTGCCGGACGGGTCGTCTGCCGTCAGCGGCGAGTCGCTGTTCAGCGGGTGGCGGCTCTTCCTCGAGCGGCTCGCAGAACAGGAACCTGTCGTCCTCGTCTTCGAGGACTTCCAGAACGCCGACGACGGACTGCTCGAGTTCGTCCAGCACCTGCTGGACTGGTCCACCGGGGTGCCGATCTTCATCCTTGCGCTGACCCGGCCGGAGTTGCTGGACGAACGCCACGACCTCCTGGGCCACCGCCGCAACGTGACCCCACTCCACGTCGAGCCCCTGTCCGACGAGGTCATGGCCTCCATGCTCGACGCGCTGGTGCGGGGCATGCCGCCCGCCCTTCGAGACGATCTGGCGGCACGAGCGGAAGGTTTGCCGCTGTTCGCCATCGAGACCATTCGGATGCTGATCGACCGCGATCAGGTGGTCCCGCGGGATGGCGTGTACGTGCTGGCGTCGCCGCTCGCGGACGTGGGGGAACTCGGGGTTCCGCCGACGTTCCAGGCGATCACGGCGGCACGGTTGGACCACCTGCCCGACCCGGTTCGTCGACTGGTCAAGGACGTCGCGGTCCTCGGCCTGTCGTTCACGCTCGCCGAGGTCCAGCAGATGGTCACCGCGACCGGGAGCCTGGATCCGGAGGAGGTCGAGGGGCTGCTGGTCGACCTGGTGAGGCGCGACGTGCTGACGATGCAGTCGGACGTCCGCGCCTCCGACGCCGGCCACTACCGCTTCGTCCAGAAGCTCATGCGAACCGTCGCCTACGAGACGATCTCGCGGCGCGACCGCAAGGCGCGCCACCTGGCCGTCGCCGAGCACCTCGGCCTCCGGCAGGATGCCGAGGAGCTCAGCGGCAAGATCGCCGGTCACCTGTTGTCCGCCGCGGACGCGGTGCCCGAGGACGACGACGTCACTGACCTGCGTCGGGTTGCCGCACGGCATCTGGGGCAGGCGGGGGACCGGAACCGGCTGTTGGCCGCGCACCGCGAGGCCCTGCGCAACTACCAGCGAGCGCTCGAGCACGTCGACACCGACGCCGAGGTCGCCCGTCTGTCGGAGCTGGCTGGCCAGTCGGCGTACCGGTGCGGGGACTGGGAGGCAGCGCTCGCACACGCCACGGAGGCGCGCACCATCTTCGAGGCGCTGGGTGACAGCGGCGGGACGGCCAGGATGGCGGCACTCCAGGGTGACTCCCTGGGCGCCCTCGATCGCCTGGATGACGCCCTGGCGGCGTTGCTCCCGGTCCAGACGTCCCTGGGCGCGGACTCGTCGCCCTCCGACCGCGCAGCCCTCGGCAACGCCATCGCCTCGACCTACATGGGCATGGGCAACGTGGAGGACGCCGATCGGTGGCTCGGGATCACGCTCAAGGAGGCGGAGGCCGCCGGGGCGTGGGAGGTGCTCGCCCGCGCGATGAACGTTCGGGCCCAGACGATGCTGGCGACCGGACAGCCGGTCATGGGTCGGGCGCTGTTGATCGGGGCGCTGGAGTTGGGGCTCGAACACGACCTCGCGAGTCGCTGCGCGATCCAGACCGGCAACCTCGCGGTCCTGGGCAGGCACGACGACCTGGAGACCGCGCGTCGGTACGCCCTGGAGGGGCTGGAACATGCCCGACGCGCAGGCAGCCCCGTCGACGAGGCATGGCTGACCGGCATCCTCGCCCTGATCGAGGTCGAGGCGGGTCGCTGGGATCAGGCGCCGGTGGCCGACGCGTTGGAACGAGGCATGTTGGGTGGCCAGTGGAGTCGCTGGAGCGCACTGATTCCTGCGGTGCTGCTCGCGACGTGGCAGGGCACGGACGAGGAGGGCACCACGGACTACGTCACCGAGTCGGCCGAGGACATCCAGGGACGTGTTGCCGAACACGCCGTGGGCGCCCTGCGCGCCGCGCGTGGAGGCGACTGGTCCGTGACACTGGGCCATGCCCGCGAGGCGGTCGAGTTGGCACGCTCGACGTTCCTGTCGCTGGCTGACGAGTTCCCGATCTTCTGGCCACTCGGGGTCGAGGCCGCTCTGGAACTGGGCCGCGTCGAGGATGCCCGCGAGCTCGTCGACGTCGTCGGCACGGCGCCACTCGGACTGCGGTCTCGTCTGGTCGGTGCCCTGCTCGCCGTCCTGGATGCGCGCGTCCGGGCGGCCGAGGGCGACGCGGACGGGGTCGAGGAGCAGTTCCGCGACGGCATCCGCCGGCTGGAGGAGATCGGTCACCTCGCGCAGCACGCAAAGGCGCAACTCGACCTCGCCGAGTGGCTGGCCTCGACCGATCGGGTCGGTGACGCGCAACGGGCCGCACAGGAGGCCGCGGCGAGCTGTGCACGCCTTGGCGCGAAGCCGTGGTCGGAGCGAGCGGCTCGCCTGCTCGGGGTGGCCGAGGGGTCCGCGGTCGGGTGAGGGCTGCCGGCAGGACGGGCTGATCCACATGGGTCGCGACGCGCCCCGAGCGCCCGCGTGACGCTGGTCACGTCGGCCACATCGTGGTATCCCGAAAGGGAGCCACGCAGGAGGTCGCCATGCACCGCGTCGGACACGTCGTCGCCATCGCGCCCGATCCGCTCCACGTCGACGAGGTGGTGTCGGAGCTCGCCAGCGCCGACCTGCTCGTGACGGTCGAGGAACCGCGCCCCGGTGCCTACGAGCTCGAGGACGAATCCCTCCACGAGCACGTGCGCGCGGCCGAGCGTGGGGTGATCGTGGGCATCGGCGTCGGGGCGCTGGTCGGCCTCGTGGTCGTCCTCGTCGTGGGCGCGGTCGCTGACCTCAGCCCGACGGCCAGGTGGCTGCTGGTCGGCGGCATCGCCTTCCAGGGCGTCATCCCCGCCATCATGTGGCGCATGGGTCAGGCCGACCACATGGACAACGATCCGGCCGAGATGCGCGTCCTCGGGCCCCAGGACCGCCTCATCGTCGTCGACGCGCTCCATGATGAGCGCCGGGCGCGGGCGATCCTCGAACGCCACGGGGCGGTCTTCCTGACCCACGAACCCCCGCGCGAGGCGGCCTCGGCGGGCTGACGCCCCGCCTCCTCGGGCGCACTCCGGTCACGCGGGCTTGCGCGCCACGAACCGCCAGTTGAGGCTGATCAGTTCGCGCTCCTCGGCGGTCTCGTAGGACGCGGAGTTCTCGTCCATCCGCTTGAGCATCGCGGCGAGCTTCGCGGGGATCACGTGCAGGCGGGTCAGTCGCTCGGCGATCCGGTTGTAGCGGCCGTAGAGGGCGCGCTCCTTGCGGATCATCTCGTACGCGCTGCGCCCTTCGGACGACACGACCTCGAAGCCGGCTGCCTCGAACGCGGCCTCCCAGTAGCGCGCGTGCCAGAAGCCCCCGAACGCCGTCAGTTCGCGCGTGTGCTGGATCAGCATGCGGTGCTCGGGGTCGTCACGGTCGTAGGCATCGAGGGCCGCGACGTCGTTGACGACGAACGTCGCGCCCGGCTTGAGGGTGCGGAAGACCTCGCGGAAGGTGGCGGTCAGGTCGGTCGCGTAGGTGAGTGCCTGGATGTTGTAGGCGCCGTCGAACATCTCGTCACCGAACGGCAGTGGCTCGTTGAAGTCCGCCACCTGAAAGTGGAGTTGGGCACGGTTCGGGTTCTTCCACGCCTTGCGGATCTGCGACGCGTCGATGTTCACCCCGTGCACCGTGCAGCCGCTGAGGTCCGCCACGTGCGAGGCGATCGCGCCGCAGCCACAACCGAGGTCCAGCACCTGGTCGCCCGGTCCGACCCCGAGGTCGACCACCATCTCGCGCTCGAAGATCCGCTGGTTCTCGCGCACCGACTCGTCGAGGTCCATCGCCGGCGGCAGGTACATCTTCTCGACCGAGCCCAGCGTGCACAGCAGGTGGATGAAGCGGTAGTAGTGCGCCAGCTCCGGGCTGCTGCCCTGGCGGTACCCACGCATCGGGACGCCGTTGGTGAAGTCGTCCTTCGTGTTCTCGGGGGCCTCGGTGAACAGCGAGTCGTACGTCTGCATGAACGCCTGGTAGTCCTCGTCGCTCGTCCGGAGCAGTTGCCCGAGGGCCGACGCCTTGGCGGGCAGGCTGGCGAGGTCGGTGGCCATGGGTGTGTCTCACTCGTCGGGGTCCCCCGGCCGCAGCGGCCGGGGGAGCAGGTTGGCACATCGACGGCCACGCCGCCACAAGTTTCTGACGGGTCGTCAGGTCGCAGTGGCCGTGTGGCGGATCGGTTCCGACGCCGGCATCGCTGCCGCCTTGATGGCCAGCCACCCTGCGAAGGCGATCTCCGCGAGGAACGGGAGCACGTAGACGGGGTCCAACGAGGTCGAGGCGCTCGGGGCCAGCACGGCCATGAACGAGCCGACGAGGTAGACGACTCCTGCCACGAAGACGCCCGTCGCCACCGCCGTCGGGACCAGGTCGGACCGGGACAGGAGGCGTCCCAGGACGAGGCAGGCCAGGCCGAAGAAGACCAGTCCGAGGTCGTAGGTGAGGGCATGGGTTTCCATCGCCCCGAGCGTCAGTGCGTCGAGGGTGCTGGCGTCGATGCCCTGGAGCGCCTCACCTCGGGTGGCGAACTGGAGTGCGTCCGCGAGGTTGACGAGGTTGGCGCCGAGGACGGCGGCCTGGATCAGTCGCAACGCTGCGGCCAGCAACGCCAGTGTGCGGTGCACCGGTCGGAGCAGGACGTATAGACCGACCGCGACACCGACGTCGAGGGCGATCATGAGCAGGTCGGCGGCGATGCCGGCGCGGAACAGGCCCGCAGACCCGGCGATGTCGGCCGCGGTCGTTGCCGCGTCGCCAGGGGTGAACAGGCTCGAGCGCACCACGAACTCGGCGAAGACGCCGGTCGTGATGATGCCGAAGTAGGCGAGGCCGGTCAGTCGGGCGGTGGACCGGTCCGCGGGAAGTGTGGGAGTCGAAGTCATCGCAACGTCCTTCACCGCGCGGCCTGCACGGGCGTGGCGATCCCGTCGTGGGCCCAGCGCCAGGACGCTTCGAGGATCGTCCAGGCCACCTCGACCTCGTCCTCGTCGCGAGGACCGAACAGCATCATGGTCCCGCTGACGGGGTGGGGTTCGCCCCAGCCGGTGTCGAGGACCTCGGCGTAGAGGTCCGGTGGGAGCGTGAGGTGGAGGCTGCCATCGTTGTCGGTGTGGATGTGGGCGAACTCGGTCCCGCGCTGGAACGCGGCCGACGGACCACCCACCGCGTCCGCCTCGAGGTGGAATGCGCGCGACTCGGGAAGCGACACGAGGCTGCGGCCGACACGGACACCCGGCAGCCGGATCGCGCGCTGGAACAGCTGCTCCTGGAGGTCCTCGGGCGCACGCTGGTCGATCTGCTGGTGGGGGAAGGGGTGATCGCGCGTGGGTGCGGTCGTCTGGGGACGGTCCCCGGATCGGGTTGGAAGGTCGAAGGTGCTCATCGTGATCCCTCTCGGACTGGTTGCGTGGATGTATCTTCCTAGGAAGAAACAGTGCGACGAAACCAGAGAATATACTTCCTGTCAAGAGGCTTGCCAAGAAGATATGATGGGTCCAGCGACCACCAGCGAGGCGCCGATGACCGACACGACCGATGCCGTGGACGACATGCGACAGCGGCTGTCCGAGCTGTACCCCGACCTCGACACCTCGGCGTTCGGCGTGGTCGGTCGCGTGCTCCGCCTCGCGGGGACACTCGAAGCCCTCCGCGCCGAGCACCTCGCAACCTTCGGGCTGGCCCCCGGCGACTTCGACGTCCTCGCGACGATCCGGCGGATCGAGGGGGACCGTGGCGTGAACCCGGGGACCCTGCTTCGCTCCGTCCTGATCACCTCGGGTGGTCTGACGAAGCGACTCGATCGACTGGAGTCGGCCGGCTTCGTCGGGCGGCATCCGGACCCGGATGATCGACGCGGCACCCTGGTGCGCCTGACGCCAGACGGGATGGACCTCGTCGACCGAGCGCTCACGTCCT
>JBFJMP010000068.1:0-8868 GCA_041633895.1 Nitriliruptoraceae bacterium | reverse complement strand
TCGGCGCATGCGTGCTCGACCAGGCGCCCCAGCTCACGCCCGGCGTCGACGGGGACCTGTTCGCGACCGCAGGCCGGGCAGCGCACCATGTCGGTGTCCTCGAGGACGAGCACCGTGCCGTCGGCGTCGGTGTCCGGGACTGGCACCTCCGTGCGACGTCCGGCCAGCGTCAGTTCCTCACCGCAGTCGCCACAGTGGTCGGTGCGGCGCAGTCGACGTCGCGATGCGTGGACCAGCGTCTCGGCGACCACGACGGCTGCGCGATCGGCGATGTCGCGCGGCGCGAGTCCGAGGTGCCCGTTGTCCCGGCAGTACACCACCCGCAGGTCGGCGACGCGCACGCGCGCCGCGGTCCCGGCCGCACGGCCCTCGACGACGGGCAGGCGCTGGGCGGGCTGCAGGCAGGTGGGGCAGGTGATGGAGGTCGTCACGCTGTTCCTGCACGGTCGGCGGTGGTGCGCACGCGGTCGGGGCGCACGGTATCGGCGCCGGTAGGCTCGCGCGCCGTGCCACCCGGCCACGGAAGCGAGCGCGATCATGTCACTCACGGATGCCCAGCGCGCCCAGATCCGCTTCGACGAGGCGGGCCTGATCCCGGCGATCGTGCAGCAGCACGACACCGGTGAGGTCCTGATGATGGCCTGGATGGACGACGAGGCCCTCGGGCGCACGCTCGCACAGCGCGAGACCTGGTTCTGGTCCCGTTCTCGCGGCGAGTACTGGCACAAGGGTGCGACCTCCGGCAACACGCAGGCGGTGATCGACGTCACCCTCGACTGCGACGGCGACGCCCTGCTGGTCCGCGTCGACCAGGGTGACGGCGTGGCCTGCCACACGGGCGCACGGACCTGCTTCCACCGCGCCATGGACGACCTCCACCTCGAGTCCGGGACCACCCCATGACCGTCGTACCCACCCGCGAGGAGTTCCTCGAACGCGCGCGTGACCACGGCGTCGTGCCCGTGTGGCGCGAGGTGCTCGCCGATCTCGAGACGCCCCTGTCGGTGTACGCGCGGCTGCGCGGTGCCGGTCCGTCGTTCCTGCTGGAGTCGGCCGAGCACGGCCAGAACTGGGGCCGGTACTCGTTCGTCGGGATCGACCCGTTCCTGATCCTGAAGGGCCGGGACGGCGAGGTCACCTGGATCGGCGAGCCGCCCGCGGCGGCCCGGGACGCCGACGGGGCGCTCGACGCCCTCGACCGGACGGTGCGCGCCTTCAACGCCCCGGACTTCCCGCTCATGCCGCTGCACGGCGGTGCCGTCGGGATGGTGTCCTACGACGTCATCCGCGAGATCGAGGACATCCCCGACACCGGTGAGGACGACCTCGGCGTCCCGGACGTCCTGATGCTCTTCCCGCGCCACGTGGTCGGACTCGACCACCTGCGGCAGACGATGGTCGCCGTCACCAACGTCGTCGTCGGTGACGACCCGGCCGCCCAGTACGACGAGGCCGTCGCGGCGACGAACGCGCTGGTGGCGCGGCTGTCCGAGGCGACCCCGGCGACCACGCCCGTCGCGCCGCCGGTGCCGACGCCGATCGGGGACGTCCCGTCGAACATGACGCCCGCCGAGTTCGAGGCGATGGTCGAGCGCGTGAAGGACCATGTGCGCGCCGGCGACACGTTCCAGACCGTCGTGAGCCAGCGGTTCGCGGTCGAGACGGACGTGGACCCGTTCGACCTCTATCGCGTCCTGCGGGTGATCAACCCGTCGCCGTACCTGTTCCTGTTCGACTTCGAGGACTTCCACGTCGTCGGGTCGTCACCCGAGGCCCTGGTCCAGGTGGACGGTCGCCACTGCGAGACGTGGCCCATCGCCGGGACCCGCCCCCGCGGCGCGACCCCGGCGGAGGACCGTGAGCTCGAGGTCGAGCTCATGGCCGACGCCAAGGAGCGGGCCGAACACGTCATGCTCGTCGACCTCGGCCGCAACGACCTCGGCCGCGTGTGCGAGATCGGCTCGGTGCGCGTCGCCGAGATGATGGAGATCGTCCGGTACAGCCACGTGATGCACATCGTCAGCTCCGTCACCGGCGTGCTGCGCGAGGACCTCGGACCCGTGGACGTCCTGCGGGCGATCTTCCCCGCGGGGACGTTGTCCGGCGCCCCGAAGGTGCGGGCGATGGAGATCATCGACGACCTCGAGCCGACGCGGCGTGGCCTGTACGCCGGGGCGGTCGGCTACGTCGACTTCTCGGGCAACCTCGACACCTGCATCGCCATCCGCAGCGTCCTGCTGAAGGACGGCATGGCCTACGTGCAGGCCGGGGCCGGCGTCGTCGCCGACTCGGTGCCGGCACTGGAGGAGCAGGAGAGCCGCAACAAGGCCGGTGCCGTCCTCGCAGCCCTGCAGGCGGCTGCCACGATGGCGACCGACTGAGCGACCGGATCAGCTGATCGCGTCGAGCACCAGGTCGTTGACCGCCGGCACGATGGCACCGGGGCCGCCGACGATGATGCCGAGCGACACGGGCGTCGCATGCGCCTCCAGCCAGGCGCGCGTCGCCGCGATCAGGTCGTCCTTCGGCGTGAGCAGCAGGATGCCGCCCTCACCGGCCACGACCGGACCTGCCGCCAGTGCGTCCGGGAAGTTCGCACCCGAGGCCACCCACGCCGACGTGCCGGGCACGCCAGCCTCCATGGCGGCGTCGGCGAACCGCGTCGCCGTCTCGTAGCGGGTCGCGCCGGCGAGGCGGGACGTGTCCAGTCCCTTGGCCGCGATCGCGGCCTCGACGTCCTCGGACACCGCTGCCGCGCCACCGGCGATGACCACGCTGTCGCCGTCGGCGAGCAGTCGGTCCAGTGCCGCCGACGTGCTGTCGGGCAGGCGATCCTGGCCGACGAGCAGCACGGGCCGTCGTTCGGCGATCGCCAACTGGGAGGCGGCCAGCGCATCCGGGAAGGCATCACGTGTCGGGTGGATGCCGATCGCGACGATGGCGCCGTCCACGGAGCCGCCGAGGTCGACGACCTCGTCGGCGATCAGCGCGGCGGTCTCGAACCGGTCCGCACCGCCGAGGCGCACCACGCGCAGGCCGAGCCCACCGAGGCCAGCCGCGACCCGACTGCTCAGCGCGCCTTCGCCACCGACGAGGTAGACGGTCTCCACGCCCAGTCGGCGCAGTTCGTCGGCCACGTCCGGATGCAGGTCGTCACGACCGGTCAGCAGCACGGGCCCGTCGAGCTCGGCCGCCAGGGGCGCGGCCGCGAGCGCGTCGGGGAAGTCGTCGGCACGGGCGAGCACCGCGGACTCCGCGGAGTCGTGTCCGCGGACGGACAGCGCGATGGCCGTGTCGATGCGCGTGTTCCCGTAGATCCGTTCCACCCGGTCGGTGGTCGGGGTCGGGGGTTCGGTCGTGCCCCCCTCGCCGATCTCGACCCTGGACCGGACATCGGCGCTGAGGCCGCCGGAGTCGGTCACCCGCAGGCCCACGTTGAGCACGCCCGGGGTGGCGTAGCTGGTCGTCACCGTCTGGGAGGTGGCGTCGTCGAACTGCCCGTCGCCGTCGAGGTCCCACGCGAAGTCCAGCGCCCCGATCGGGTCCTGCTCGTCCGTGGAGCCGGTGGCGTCGAAGGTGATCGCCTCGTCGACGTCCGGGTCGGACGGGGAGTAGGTGATCTTCGGGATCGGCGGCGTGTTGACCTCGTCCTCCGTCGGGGGCTCGTAGGTGAAGATGCGGCACCCGTCGCCGGCCTGGATGGTCGCGGACGCGGTCAGGTTCGTCGCCAGCGCCGCGTCGGTGCCGGCCATGTCGGTCACGTCGAGCGTCAGGCAGCCGTACGCGAAGTGCCACAGGCCGTCGTCGGACTGCTCGTCGGCGTGGTTGTCGATCCACTCGCCGTCGGCGTCGTCCGGGTCGTCGTCGAAGTGGTTGCGGCCGACCGCGTCCTGGAACGCGGAGTCCTCGCACGACGTCAGGTCGCAGCCGAGGCCCGGCTCGGGCACGGAGTCGAGGTAGTGCTGCGACGGCGGTGGTGGGACACCGTTGTTGCCGTAGCCGTGGACCTCGTTCGTGTACTCGATGAAGATGCCGGGCTGCCAGTCGGGCGTGCCGCGGCTGGACTGGCCTCGACCCTCGTAGTCGAACAGCGAGCGGTCCCGCAGTTCGAGGTAGTACCCGTGGTCGGCACTGCTGGCGGCATCCGTGTCGATCAGGTTCCAGCCGTTCGTGCACGGCGCGGCGATCTGGACGCTGTCGTCGCAACCGCCCTGGAAGAGGCGACCGTTCGTCGGGTCGTCGCCGTCGATCTCGACGATCGGTTCGCCGTCGACGCTGACGACGATGTCGTCGATGAACCAGCCGGGCCGGTCGAAGCCCGTGTCGGTGAAGTACGAGAAGCGCACCCGGGCGCCGTCCTCACCGGCGAGCGACGACAGGTCGTACGTGTCCTCGGTGAACGGTGCCCCGTAGCTGTAGTCGTTCTCGGCGGGGTTGCGGGCGGCGGTGATGAAGGGTTCTCCGGCGAGCCACGCGCCCGACTGGCCGGTCAGGCCGTTGTCGAGTTCGTCGAGGCAGCCCGCGCTGTTGGGGTTGTAGGCGCTGGAGGTGCTGTAGCCGTTGCCCGAGGGATGCGACGTGTACGTCTGCCCGTCGGTGGAGGTCAGCACGAAGCCGTAGTCCCAGTCCCACTCGATGTCCCACGACGACTGGAACGTCAACGTGACGGTGCTGCCGGGGTCGACGGCGCCGAGTTCCGGCAGGAACAGGTCCATGTTGTGGCCGCCGGTGGGGGAGCAGCCGAAGTCGTTGCCGCGCCCCGACCAGAACACGTTGGGTGCGGACGCGCCGGCGTCGACCACTGCCGGATCGATCACCCGCTCCTGGGGCAGCTTGACCGTGTAGGCCTCGCCGTTGCGGACGTACTGGTCGCCGTTCGCCGCGCTGAGGGTGTACGGCGTGCCGTCGGGCGTGACCCAGTCGATCTCGCCGATGTTCGTCTTGATCTCGGCCCAGTCGTCGACCGTGACGGTGTCACCGGGCTGGACGACGCGTGGGACGACCCAGCCCAGGTCCTGCTTGCCGAAGATCGTCATGTGCTGGCTGTAGTCGGACGCCATCAGGTTCATGGAGTCGTAGTACGGGCTGCTCGTGGCGCCGCCGGAGTAGAAGTCCGGCAGGCCGAGGTGGTGGCCGTACTCGTGCGAGATGACGCTGGCCGACTCGAACACCTCTTCGGGGTTCACGTTGTACGGCCCCACGCGGACGAACGTGGGCAGGTCGTCGCGACCCGCGCCGCCGTCGGCCGCACAGTCGGTGTACGTCGAGTACGTGGCGTCGGTCCAGCACTGGGGGACGCCCGTCAGCGACGTCAGCTGGTCGTCGGAGGTGTAGCCACGCAGACCCGTCGTCGGGTCGACGAACCCGTTCTCGAGGGACGACGAGTGCGGCCAGATGTTGTCGTACGGCGGTGCGCCGTTGATCTGGGAGTCGCCGTTGCCGCCGAGGCCGACGAACACCAGCATGAAGAAGTCGACGACCCCGTCCTTGTCCGAGTCGAACTCGTCGTAGTTGATCTCGGGGTCGGCGATGACGGCCGCGTCGTACACCGACTTCCCGGTGTCGCCACAGGCCGCGTCGATGGTGCTGCCGACGCCCAGTGTGAAGGCGGGGAAGTCACCGCCGTAGTACTCGGTGTCGCCGGGCAGGCGGTACCAGCCCTCGACGATGCGGTCCGGGTACAGGGGGCTGCCGTAGGCGTCCGCGCCGAAGCTGGCCATCGTCGTGCCGCGGCAGGGGCCGGGGCGCGGGGTGGTGAAGTCGAAGCCGGGCTCGTAGTCGAAGTCGGCCACCGCGATGTCGGCCGACGGGATGGCGCCCTCAGGGAAGATCTGGCCGTACGACATCTCCTGGTACAGGTTGATCATCGACCCCTCGAACGTGGTGTCGTTGATCACCCGGTCGAGGCCGGAGGCCGCGTGGCTGTCCTCGTGGTACCGGTCGGTGTAGTCGACCGGCACGATCGGGAAGGGCTTGTCGCCGTAACGTGCCGACTCGAAGCCGCCGGTGGGTGGGATGACCTTGGGACCGTGGGTGAGGCTGGTCGTGTCCGTGCCGTCGTCGGCCGTCAGCTGGGCCGCCACCGACAGGTCCTTCCAGACGACCTCGGGGTCGTCGACGAGCGTGGCCGCCTGTGCTTCGACGACCAGCTGGACCAGCGCGGGTTCCAGGGGTGTGCCGGCCGGGACGGTGCCGACGGGCCAGGTGATCTGGCTCGGCAGTACGACGGCGCCGGGCGCGCCGTCGAGGGCCTGGGCGCTCGTGAAGGTCACGGCCGGCGGGGCGTCGATGACGACCGCGGCGCCGGTCACCGGGGCGCCGGTCGCGTTCGACACGGTCACGGTGAAGGGGAAGTCGTCGCCGGGCTTGACCCAGCCGACCGACGACACGAACGAGTTGTCGAGCAACAGGGTGGAGGGCGGCGACAACAGCTGCGCAGCGGTCGAGCCGGCGATGGCAGCGGCCCAGGGCGTGCCGCCGTCGTCGTAGGTCGCGTCGACGACGTCGATGCCGATCGTGGTGAACAGGGCGTTGCCGCTGGGCGTCACGCCGGCCGTCGCGGCCCCGGGGATCGTGGCCGAGAAGGTCCCGTCACCGTTCGCGGTCGTCGTGCCTGCCACCGGGGTCACGGTGCCGTCCGGGAGGCGGACCTGGAGCGCGAACTCGGCCGGGACACCCGTGCGCGACGGCGGGACGAGGTCGCTGCTGTTGGCGTCGAGCTGTTCGATCGTGCCCTCGACCGGGATGTCGTCACCCGCCTCGAGGTCGTCGGCGACCGCGCCGTCGACGGCAACCGTCGCCTGCAGGACGTTGTGGAACACGCGCGAGCGACCGGCCTCCTCGCCGTTCACGAGGATGCGGAGCGTCAGCTCCCCGATCGGCGTCGATTCCGTGAAGTCGTAGCGGGCGCGTCCCTCACCCTCGGTGTCCGGCCCGGTGACCGTGATGGCCTCGGCGTTGCCGTCGGCATCGACCAGTTCGCCCGACAGGGTCGCGCCGTCGGGGACTCCTGACAGGGTGAACACCGAGAAGCCGCAGTCCGTCGTGACGAAGTACGGGCCGTTCGACACGTTGAAGCCGCTGCCCGCGACACAGACCGGCGAGTCGATCTCGAGGTAGTGGAGGAAGCCACCGGCGACGGCGACCTGGTCGGGTGCCGCGTCGGGGGCCCCCGACGACACCGTCCCTGACGTGGGGGCAGCGATCGTCGAGACCGGGGTGGCCAGTGCCGCCACGGTCGCAAGGGCCACGAGGAGGAACAGGCGGGATGGCGTTCGACGCACGACAGAACCTTCTTCGGGATCGGGCACGCAACACGAACTTCGATGCCCACGGGGGCGAGTCCTCCCTGACGAGCGCTCACAGCGCGGGAGCGGGGGCCGGCCGTACGCTGCGACGGTGCTGAATCGGGCGAGTCGACGATCCCTCGCGGTGGTGGTCCTGGCCGCCTCCGCCTGCTCCGACGCGCCGGTCGACCGCACGGGAGCCCCGCTGGACGCGCCGGTCGCGGTGATGGCGACGGACGAGGTGATCGCCGCGCCGACGCCCACCCCGGTCCCCACGCCCGTGCGCGACGGCATCGACGTCGACCGGGCGATGGCGAGCGCGCTGTCGTTGGTGGACATCGGCGAACGACTGCCGGGCACCGCGTCGGGGACGGCGGCCACCACCGCGATCGCCAACGCGTTTCGGGCCACCGGTTGGGACGTCGAGCTGGACACGTTCGAGCTGCCGCAGGGCGGCACGGCCGACAACGTCGTCGCGACGTGGGGCGGTCGCGGGCGCACCGGACCGCACGTGATCGTGGGCGGGCACTGGGACACGGTGCCCGGGACCGTGGGCGCCAACGACAACGCGAGCGGGATCGGCGTGTTGCTCGCGGTCGCCCACGAGCTGCGGGACGAAGCAGCGGACCTCGCCGTGCCGGTGGTGCTCGTGGCCTTCGGGGCCGAGGAGTACCAGTCGGACACCGGCGTGCACCACGTGGGCTCGGAACACCTCGCGGCGACCTCCTCCGACGTCATCGCCATGCTCGCCGTGGACATGGTGGGCAACGGGACCGAGACCCTCGTCGTCGGGCTCGACGGTGCGCCCGACAGCCTGGTGTCCGACCTGGTCGCGGTCGCGGCCGCAGCCGGCATCGACGACGTCCGGGGCACGTCGCGCGGCGACATCTCGGACCATGGACCGTTCGCGCGGCGCGGCATCCCGGCGGCGTTCCTGTGGACCGATCGGGACGGCCGCCTGCACACCCCGGCGGACACCGCGGAGCACCTCGATCCTGCGGACCTCACACGCGCCGGCAACCTCGTCCTCGCGTGGCTGCGGGGACTCGGACCGGCGTCCGGCGACGGCTGACTGCGGCCCCTGCGCACGACCGGCCTACGATGGCCCGCCACCGTCAGGACGCTGGTGAACTCCTTCCTCGATGACCTGCTCCGCGACGCGGCTGCCCGCGTCGAGGTGGCGCGTGCCGCCGTCCCACTGGGGGAACTGCGTGACCGCGCGGCCGCCGTCCCGGACCCCCCGGACGCCTACACGGCGCTGTCGGCGTCGGGCGTGTCCGTCATCGCCGAGGTCAAGCGGGCGTCGCCGTCCAAGGGTGACCTCGCCCCGGGCATCGTCGCCCCCGACCAGGCGCGCGCGTACATCGACGGCGGCGCCGCCGTGATCTCGGTGCTGACCGAACCCGACCGGTTCAAGGGCTCGCTGGCCGACCTCGCCGACGTGGCGGCGCTCGGGACGCCGTGCCTGCGCAAGGACTTCACGGTCGACGAGTACCAGATCTGGGAGGCGCGCCTCGCCGGGGCGTCGGCGGTGTTGCTGATCGTCGCCGCGCTCGACGACGACCGCCTCGCCGCGCTCCAC
>JBFJMP010000067.1:0-8945 GCA_041633895.1 Nitriliruptoraceae bacterium | reverse complement strand
GGGAAGAACTGGACGCCCTGCTGTGCCACGACGACGTCGAAGGTGTCGTCGTCGAACGGCAGGTCCATGGCGCTGGCCTCCACCCATTCGACGGGTGCCGCCGTGGCGCCGGCCCGCCTGGCGACCGCGAGCATGCCCGGGTTCACGTCGACGCCGGTGACCTGACCGGTGGGTCCGACGAGGTCACTGGCGGCCAGCGCCGCGATCCCCGGACCACAGGCCAGGTCGAGCACCCGCATCCCCGGACCGACGCCGGCGCCGGCGAGCATGCCGTCCACCATCGGACGCATGAAGACGGCGGTCTCGCGCTGGTACCGCTCCGCCGCGTCCTGCTGCAGCTGGAACCCACTGGACCCACCCATTCGCTTCCCCTCCCCCGACGCGGTCCAGCATGACACGAACCGTGGCGGACGGGAATCGCCGCAGCGCGCTGGACGCCCTCACACGGAACGCGAGCAGCGGAGTCCAGACCGGCCGCGTCCGGAGCGGGGCTCTGGCATGCTCGCCGCGGCGGCTCGGGCAGACCGCCCACCCGACGTGAGGCAGGACGCATGACCACGCTCCGAGTCGACCGCGAACAGGGGGCGACGTTCGTCGAGCTGTTCTTCGACCTCGTGTTCGTCTACGCCGTCACCCAGTTGACGGCCTTCGTGCTGCACGACCTCACGTGGGGTGGCGTCGGACGTGCCGCGGTCCTGTTCTGGCTGGTGTGGTGGGCGTGGACGCAGTTCACGTGGACGCTCAACCTCGCGGACACGGAACACGTGTGGGTCCGGGTCCCCGTGCTGGTCGCGACCGCGCTGGCGTTCTTCCTCGCCCAGGCCGTCCCGGATGCGTACGGGGACGCCGGGGCGTGGTTCGCGGTGGCCTACGCCCTCAGCCGGGTCGTCGGCATCGCCGTGCAGACGCTCGTCGTTGGCGCCGACACGGAGGATCCACGCGCCGTCGCCGTGTTCGGGGGCCTGTCCGTCACCGGCATCACCCTCGTCCTGGTCGGCGGCTTCGTCGACGGCGACCTGCGGCTGTGGCTGTGGGCCGCGGCCATGGTCGCGGACCTCGTGACGGTCGCGTTCGCCGGACGTCGCATCTGGCAGCTCGCCGCCGGACACTTCGCCGAACGCCACGGGCTCATCGTGATCATCGCGCTCGGCGAGTCCCTGATCGCCGCCGGTGTGGCGACGACCGACCTCACTCGAGACCTGACGTTCGCCGTGACGACGGCCGGGGCGGTCGTGGCGGCGTGCGCCCTGTGGTGGACCTACTTCGGGGCGCTGCACGCCGGGCTCGAGGAGCGACTGGCCGAGCAGGACGACGTCCACCGCGCCAGCTACGCCCGCGACGTGTTCTCGCTGGGCCACGCCGCCGTAGTCGCCGGCGTCATCGGCATCGCCGTCGGGTTCGAGGCGGGCGTCGCCCACCCCGGCGAGCCCATCGACGGGCCCGAGGCCCTCGCGCTGACGATCGGCGTGCTGCTGTTCATCGGCGGCCTGACCGCCGCCTCTGCGCGGGCCGGGCTGCGCGCAGCCGTCGGGCCCCGCATCGCGATGATCGTCGTCGTGCTGATGGCGACGCCCGTCATCCCCGAGGTCGACGCCGCGGTGACGTTCTGGTCGCTGTCCGCGCTCGCCACCACCCTCGCCGTCTGGGAGGACCGCCACCTCGCACGTGGAACGCCTGTGGAGGTGGCCGCCTGAGACAGGAGCCGCCTAGCATCGATGGGGTTCGGCCCCGCCTCGGTGCGTGGCCAGATTGGGAGAGCCCATGACGACGTCGCGCCCCTCCCCCGTCCGCACGGCCGCCAGATGGTTGCTCGGTGGGCTGCTCGCCGCGATCGGCACCACCCACCTGACCACGGCCCGCGAGACGTTCCAGGCGCAGGTCCCGTCGTGGGTCCCGCTCGACGCCGATCTCGTGGTGCTCGCGTCCGGCGTCGCCGAGGTCGGGCTGGGAGCTGCGCTGCTCGCCCTGCCGCGCCGCCGCGTCACCGTCGGGTGGCTGACCGCGGCGTTCTTCGTCGCGATCTTCCCGGGCAACATCGCCCAGTACGTCGAAGGCACCGACGCGTTCGGCCTCGACAACGACCGGGCGCGGTTGGTCCGCCTGTTCTTCCAGCCGGTGCTGGTCGCGTGGGCGCTGTGGTCGACGGGGGCGTGGGCCGACTGGCAAGCCAACCGCAGCGCCGACGCCTGACCGTCGGCTCGGAGCAGACTCCTCTGCTAGACACCTGCCATGGACACATACGAGACCCTGCACGTCACGACCGACCGGTCCATCGCCACGCTGACGCTGGCGCGATCCGACCGGCTCAACGCGATGAACGCGACGATGCTGGAGGAACTCGCCGCCGCCGCGGACGAACTCGACGGTCGCTCCGACGTCCGGTGCGTGGTCGTCCGCGGCGAGGGACGCGCCTTCTGCGCCGGTGCCGACCTCTCGCTGTTCACCTCGCTGTCCGACAACGCCGACGCACGACGGCAGGCCGACCTGGGCCGGGTCATGGCCGACGCCGTCGAGGGAATCCGGGCCGTCACCATCGCGGCCATCCACGGCTGGTGCATAGGCGGGGGCCTCGTGCTCGCGGCCGCGTGCGACCTGCGCGTGGCGGCCACGGACACGCGCTTCTCGATCCCGGAGGTCGACCTCGGCATCCCGTTGGCCTGGGGCGGGATCCCTCGTCTCGTGCGCGAGATCGGGCCGGCGCTGACCAAGGAACTTGTGCTGACCTGTCGAGAGTTCGACGCCGAGGAGGCACGCGCCGCCGGCTTCCTCAATCGGGTGGTGGCGCGCGAAGACGTCGAGGAGACGGCGCTGCGGCTCGCGCGGCAGATCGCCGACAAGCCCCGCGCCGCCGTGGAGCCCACGACCCGACACGTCGACGCCGTCACGGCGCAGATGGTGGGACTGGCCCACAGCTGGGCGGACGCCGACGGGCTGCTCGCCGCACTGCACGACGACGAGGCCGCCGCAGCGCGCGCCACGTACCTCGCCAACAGGGGCGCCTGACCTCAGGTCGCCACCTCGATCCGTACGTCCACCTCGGCGCCTGCGGCGAGTCCCTCGCGCTGCCGCACGGCCTTCTTCACCGGGAGGTCGTAGGCCTGACGTTCGCGACTCGGGAACAGCGAGGTGTCCCAGGTCGTCGTCCCCACGGTGACGCGGACCCGCACCGACCCGAAGCCGACGTCGGCGCCGGGTGCGGTCGCCTCGATCTCGTCGGAGACGTCGTGCGGCAGCGTGACGAAGTGCCACGCCGCGTCGACGTCTGCCTCCCAGAGTCGTGCCGTGAACGAGAACGTCGTCGGGGCGCGGGACTCGTCCGCGTCGCGGAGGTTCGACACCGATCTCGGTCCTGTCCGGGCTTCGGACGCTAGCCCCGGAGCACGGGATCGGGGCGCGGCGACGTCACGGGTCCGGCGGCGCGCTGGCGTAGGGTCGGGCTCGTCGTGGAGGGGTGTGCGCATGGACGTCGTCGTCGGCCTGGTCGGTGGGGCACTGGTGCTGGTGGCGTTCATGGACCTGGTGAACACGCTCGTGACGACGTCCACGTCGTACGCGCGAGCGTGGCCCAGCCGCTTCGTGACCGAGTGGACCTACCGAGCGGTGCGCGCCGTGGCCTCGCGGCTGCCGGATGGCTCGACCGCCCGCGAGCGCCTGCTTGCGACGTTCGCGCCCCTACTGCTGTTGGAACTCCTCGCGATGTGGGCGATCCTCCAGATCGTGGGCTTCGCCCTGATCTGGTGGGCGCTCGACGGACTCCCAGCCCTGACGGGTCCCGGCGATGCGGTCTACTACTCGGGTGTGGTGTTCTTCACCGTGGGGTTCGGGGAGATCGTCCCGGAGGCGGTCGTGCCGCGTGTGGGTGCGTTGCTGGAGGCGTTCGTCGGCGTGGTGACGACGGCGCTGGTCGTCGGCTACCTGCCCTCGTTGTACGCCGCCTACTCGGAGCGCGAGAAGGCGCTGATGCTCCTCGATGACGGCTCCGGCGACCGAATCACCCCGACGAACCTCGTGATGGCCTGGGCACCGGATGCCGACCCGAAGAAGCTCGAGGCGAAGTTCGCCGAGTGGGAACGTTGGGCGTCGTCGATCCTCGAGACGCACAGCACGCAGCCGCTGCTGCGCTTCTTCCGAAGCCACGAGCCGCAGCAGCACTGGGTGACCGCGCTCGGACTGCTCGCCGATGCCGCCATCCACGCGCAGTTGATCCTCGGTGCCTACGACGGCAACGGCTACTGGTTCCTGCGGAGGGCGACGGCGGTCTTCGATGAGATGACCCGCGATGCGCCGCCGGACCGGATGGCCTCCTACGTCGAGCGGGCCCACGACCTCCGGGCGCAGACCGAGTCCGACGAGGGCGAGGACCTGTTCCGTGGCCTGTACGCCCAGCTGGAGGACCACGGGTTCGACCTGCTCCCGTACGACGTCGCCAAGGAGTACGCGCGCACGGTGCGGCCCAACTTCAGCGCGAACATGGAGTTCCTGATCGACCAGCTGCTCGCGCCACGGGGATTCTGGTGTCCGGAACGGGTCGACCTGCCGTTGGTCTCGACGAACCACCCGGAGATGCTGACCTACGAGCCGCCGCCTCGGATCCGTTGACCGCCTCTGCCGTCGACCCGATGGGTCAGACCTCGTCGCCGGAGAACAGGGTCAGCTGCGGTCCGTCGACCGGTGCCAGTCGGGCGTTGCGGGAACCCCACGGCGTCAGGGTCGGCTCCGCGATGACCGTCACGCCGTGGACCGTCAGGCGTCTCGTGGCCGCGTCGCAGTCATCCACGCCCACCGCGAGGCGGATGGGCCCGGCGACGCGTTCACCCACCTCGACCTCGTCGATGTAGGCGGCGTAGGCGGGGTCGTTGATCTCGAGCGTCGCCCGGCCCGCCTCGAGGATCGTCACGTGACCGCCGCGCTCCGTGTAGGTGGCGACCTCGGTGAGACCCAGCTGGTCTCGGTACAGCGCCAGCAACTCCTCGTACTTGTCGGAGGTCAGCACCAGTCGCAACTCGGTCACGGTCGGCGTCGAGGTCATCGTCGTACCTGTTCGTCGTCGGGCGGCGTGTCGTGCAAAGCGTTGCACCGATTCGAATGCGACGTCGCCCAGGCACGCCGTTGGTACCGTCGTCGACCTGGGGCAGCATCCTCGGCGATGTGGAGCATCGCTGCGGGAGGGGTGACGATCGAACGACATGCCGTGCACGTCAGTGTCCGCATCGCGCGGGGGCTGGTCGTCGCGTGCGTGCTCGCGGTCGCCATCGTGGCCGCCGCCATCTACGTGCCGTTGCTGCTCGGGTCGGACGCCGCACCGGAGTCACGGCCCGTCCCGAAGGTGGTGCCCCCCTCATCAGCCACGACACAGGCCGAGATGCTCGCGCACCACTTCCGCGCCGGGGAGGTCCACGACCTGCTGATGGCCCGGGGATGGCAGGCGTCGACCCGGGCATCCGGCAAGGACGGCGTCTACTCCGAGATCTGGCACCTCGAGAACCCCGTGGATGAAGCCGTGGTCCGGGACGACCTTGCGGCGTGGGTCGCTGACGAGCTCGGCTGGGAGCCATGGCAGATCACGATCGTGGAGCTGCCCGAGTCCCCATTCGTCGAGACGCCCGGTCACGCCGGCGACTGAGACGACTCCTCGCTGGTCATGCTCATGCCTCTGGTGTGAGGCGTCCACGGCCAGCGTTCCCGCGCTTGCCCGGACCTCAGCGGTGCCATCACACGACGGGATACACGAACTCGGCGGCGCGTCTGACCTCGTCCGGGCGAGCGAGCGACGCCCGGTGTTCATGCAGGAACATCTGGAGTCTGTCGACGACTGTCGCCCCGACAGCGCTGGCGCTGCCATCCAGCAGGTGTCCTCCCGGCGGGTACACCGCGGCCATCGGCGTACACGTCGTCGGAGTCATCGACTCTGGGATCCGAAACAACGTGGAACCGTCGGTTGGGCTGTTTCGTGAGGCGTCGCCGGCAGAACCTGGCGTTGGCGACGACGCTGTCGACAGGTGCTCCTCGACAAGTGATCGCCAGAGGTCCAGGACGTCCAGGGCATCAATCGGCATCGAATCGCCTCCTCCCCACTCGGTGTGCGAACTGCGGCGACTGATCGGCCTTGCGCACGAGGAATGGTCCGATTGCCAGGACGTCCAGATGCGTGTCGAGGAAGCAGTCGATCGCATCTCGTGCGCCACAGACGATCGGTTCGCCCCGAACGTTGAACGACGTGTTGAGCAGCAACGGGCAGCCGGTGAGGGACCTGAACTCACGCAGGATCGAGGCGAGGCGCCGCGTGTCCGTCGACGCCATGACCTGGACACGTGCAGATCCGTCCACGTGCGTCACGGCCGGAAAGGCGGCGTTGACACCATCGAGTCGCGTCGCCGGGCCGCCACGTGTGGCCCCACCCGTTTCCGAGAAGTGCTCATCGAGGAACCGTGTCGTCGTGAGCATGTACGGAGACGAGGCACTCTCGAACAGGGCGTCGGCATCCTCGTCAAGGACCACTGGCGCGAACGGACGCCAGCCTTCGCGGAACTTGATACGTCGGTTGACGCCGGCCCTCATCGTCGACGGTCTCGGGTCCGCGAGGATCGAGCGGTTTCCGAGCGCACGGGGTCCATACTCCATGCGGCCGTCGACATGTCCAACCAGTTGGCCATCTGCCAGAGCAGCGGCAACGGCCTGTACGAGCGTCGGCCCGCCTGCTGCGGCATCCGGTTCCTCGTAGCGCAGGCCCAGTTCGTCGAGCGCTGCACGAATGTCGTCGCGGTGGATCTCTGGGCCAAGCAGCGATCCGAGCATGGCATCCGTCCCGGACCTGCCGGCAGCCGTGGGTTCGGGGCCTCCCCGACCCAGGCCATCCGGTGAGTCCAGGCTCCGAGACACGAGCAGCGCGGCCCCGAGCGCGCCACCCGCGTCGCCAGCTGCGGGTTGGGTCCACAGGCGCCCGCGACCGGTCACCTCGCGCTCGATGCGGCCATTCGCGACACAGTTGAGCGCCACCCCGCCCGCCAGGCACAGGTCCTGATGGCCCGTCAACTGGATCGCGGTCCGTGCCAGCCGGAGCATCGACTCTTCGAGCACGGCCTGGATCGATGCGGCGAGGTCCATGTGCTGCTGCAGGATCGGATCGGCCTCGTGCCGTGGCCCGGACATCGAGAACAGGTGACACAGGCGCGACGTGATCGTGCTCATCGTCGTTCGGAACCCGAAGAAGGAGACGTCGAGTGCGAACGACCCGTCAGGACGGAGGTCGATCAGGTTGTCCAGGATCGTGTCGGCGTACTTCGGCTTCCCGAACGGCGCGAGCCCCATCAGCTTGTACTCACCCGAGTTGACCCGGAAGCCGCACAGTTGCGTGAATGCGCTGTAGAGCAGTCCGAGTGAGTGCGGATAGTGGATCTCCCGCAGTGGCACGAGCCCCTCAGGCGAGGCCGACCAGATCGACGTGGTCACGGACTCCCCCACGCCATCGGCGACCAGCACCGCCGCCTCCGTGAAGGGGCTCGGGTGGAAGGCCGAGGCGGCATGCGACGCGTGGTGGCTGGTGAAGTGGATCCTTGCCGGATCGCCGACCAGGTCCAGGAGCGACGCCGGCAGCTCCGCCGACAGCGCATGCAGTGACGACAACGTCGACGTCCACAGCAGGGCACCCCGAGGCGCGTTGGACAGCGCCTCGGTCACCAGGCGCTGCGACTTCACGGCCGGGTTCTCGTAGTACGCGACGCCGGCCAGCTCGCCGCCCTGGGGCAGTTGTGACAGGCAGTAGTCGATGGCTGCCGTGGGGAAGCGCCAGTCTCCCTTGCGGCGGGTGAAACGCTCCTCCTGCGCAGCCGCAAGGATCACGTCACCCTCGACCAGGGCCGCCGCCGAGTCGTGGTACAGCGCCGAGATGCCCAGTACGAGCGGCGCCATTCAGGCTCCAATCGCGTCGGCGAGGAACGGGGAGATCCGCTCGGCGAACACCCGGTTTGCCGCGGCGTTCGGGTGGCTGTCGTAGGGCTCGAGGGTGAAGCCGGGCTCGTGCGGAGGTGACGCATCGACGACGCCGGGGACCGCGTCGAGGACGGCCCGATTGAACTCCGGGTCCGATGCATCCAGGAGCACCGGAAGGACGGGTACGCCCGACCGAAGGGACAACTCGACGATCATCTGAAGCACCTCGATGAGCAACCTCGTCAGGTCGTGCTCGTCGGGGAGGAACGCGTCGATGCCGCCTGCTCGCGCCGCTGGCTGCCAACAGGGCACCGGCACGACTTCGAGTCGGCCGTCCCCGCGACGAACGGCCTGCGGGACGTGTTCGATCCCGGCTCGACTCCATGCCGGATCGTTGAAGGCATGCATTCGTCGGGGATGGGGCCGATTCCGGTAGCGGTGGTCCGAGATGATCCCGACGATGCCCAACCTCGTGGCGCCGAGCCGCACCTCCTCTCGAAAGCGAAGGAATGCCTGGACGGTGCTGTGGCCGCCGACGCCGCGGTTGCGGACGATGACGTCGGGGAAGCGGCTCTGGAGCAGGGCGCAGTAGGTCTCGTCGTCGGTGAGTCCGGTCCCGAACGTGTACGAGCAGCCGTGGACGGTGACCGCGCGCGACGAGCCGTCCCTGCCGATGTCCGGGGCACCGGGAACCCGCCGCCATCCGTCGGAGCCGATGCGCTGGGTGAACGGCGGATCGCGGAAGGCCACGTGGATCTCCGCGTCAGGTGTCAGCGACCATCCGAGGAGTGCGTCCGGCCGGAAGATGTCACGCGGTCGGACCACGACGGTGTCGGACTCTGTGAGTGGCATCACGACTCTCCGACACGAGGATCCGCATCATGCCACGCCCAAGCCCGCGATCTGCGACACATCCAGGCGACCTCGCATGACGTGTGGGGCAACCCCGTCACAGGGCCGCCCCGTGCACATGCCGACTACGACTCGCGCACACGAAAGGCTGCAAGGGCTGCTCT
>JBFJMP010000066.1:0-8983 GCA_041633895.1 Nitriliruptoraceae bacterium | reverse complement strand
GGAGCCGACCGAGGCGTGCGTACGGGCCCGCCCAGTCAGTGAGGTAGCGCTCGAAGAACCCGGCCTGGTTCGGGGTGTTGAGGAAGATGTCCGGCAGGTTCGCCACCTCGGTGCAGTGGCGGTGGTCGTGGTGCTGGGGCTGCCAGTCGCGGCTGGTCGACGCACCCATCACCACGGTGCGCGGCGTGACGTCGATGGCCAGTTCGGGCAGGTGGTCACCGACCGTCACGGCGTCGGCGGTCAGCGTCGGGAGGCTCGTGGCCATGGCGTCGCTCCTCACGAGTAGCAGAAGAAGTCGTAGGACTCGATGCCGACCATCACGTCGTCCTGGTTCGTGTAGGTGACGTCGATCGTCCAGAAGCGGCCCGTGCCGAGGCGGATCTCCTTGACCGGCGAGATGCTCGCGACGCGCTGCACCGTGCGGACGCGGTCGCCGATCCGGACCGGTTCACCGAACTCGATCTCGTTGCTGGCGACGATCCCCTTGGGCAGGTCGAAGGCGTCCTTCAGCTGGAAGTGCAGCTCCAGCGGACGGATCATCGTCTCGCGCCCCGGCTTGAACATCAGCGGGCGCATCCACACCGACAGCATGGTCGACGGGGTGATGTGGTCGCCGGTGACCTCACGGCACAGGTCCTCGTCCCACCAGATCGGGTTGGCGTTCTCGACGGACTCGTTCCAGTGCAGGACGTAGCCCTGTTCGGCCACGACCTCGCCGAAGCCCGCGTCGAGCTCGACCCCGACCCATGCCTGGACCTCGTCGTCGGTACGCGCCGGGTTCGGCACGTCCTCCAGCCGCTTCGTCGTCGTGGTCGTGGTCACTGCACCACCTTGTCATCGTGGAGGTCACGGATCTCGTCGGACGTCAGCCCGGCCTCGGCCAACAGGTCGCCGGCCTGCGTCTCGTGTGGGCCCGCGCCGCGTTCGCGGTCGGGCCGGGGGGCACCGGCGAGCACACGTGCGGTCTGGCGGAACGTCTGGCCCTCGACGTCCACCTCGGTGAACCGGGTGCCGAGGTGCGGGTCGTCGGCGATCTCGTCCACGGCGAGCACCGGGGCCACGCACGTGTCCGCTGGACCGAGGTCGGCCACCCAGTCGTCGCGATCGCGGGTCGCGAACACCGCAGCGAAGTCGGTGCGGATCGCCTGCTGGACCTCGTCGTCGTGCTGGTGGTCCAGCCACGCCTCGCAGCCGAGGGTTCGGCACAGGTTCGCGTAGAACTTGGGTTCGATCGCGCCCACGCTGAGCCAGCGGTCGTCGCGGCAGCGGTAGACGTCGTACCACGCAAAGCGTCCGTGCAGCATGGCCGTGCCGGGGGCCGCAGCGCGCGAGGTGGCCTGGAACTCGTCGAGGGTGAGGCTCATCAGGGAGAGCATCCCGTCGACCGCGGACACGTCGAGGTAGGTGCCCGCCCCGTCGGCGCCACGCCCCACGAGCGCGGCGCAGATCGCCAGGGCGGCGTGCATGCCGCCGCCGGCCGAGTCCGCGAAGGTCGCGCCCGGCAGGGCGGGACCGCCGTCGGAACGGCGACCGGCGGCGGCCAGTCCCCCCGACACCGCCTGGTAGTTGAGGTCGTGACCGGCCCACTGGGCGTACGGGCCGTCCTGCCCGTAGCCCGTGAGCGCGGCGTACACGACGCGCGCGTTGCGGCTGCGCACCGCCGCGTACCCGATCCCGAGCCGGTCCGCGACGCCGGGGCGGAACCCCTCCAGCACCACGTCGCAGGTGGCAGCCAGCCGCAGCGCCGCGTCGAGCCCCCGCGCGTCCTTCAGGTCGATGCCGATGCGGCGGGTCCCCCGCCCGGCCGAGTACCCCCATGCGGCCGGCACGATGCGGGCCGCCACCGGTGGCGGGCCGACCTTGATGACGTCCGCGCCCAGGTCGGCCAGCATCGCGGCACACCGCGCCCCCGGCCCGACGGTCGTCAGGTCGAGCACGCGGATGCCGGCCAGGGGGATCATCGCCGGATCACTTGACGCCGTTGTTGACCGGGATGCCGAGGCCGCGTCGCGCGATGATGTTGCGCTGGACCTCGGACGTGCCCGCCCCGACCGTGTCCACGACCGTGTAGCGCCACGAGTGCTCGAACATGCCGTCCATCGGGGCGGCGAGCTGGTCACGCTTCAACGTGCCCTGCGCACCGTGGATCTCCATGAACGCCTCCGCCACGGCCTGGCCGATGGTGGTCGTCCAGAGCTTGAACATGGCGGCCTGGATGTTCGGCACGCCCCCACGCGACGCCACGTCGATCACCTGCTGGGTGAGCATCTTCGCGACCTCGACGCGGGTGGCGAGGTCGACCACGGTGCGGCGGACGTGCGGGTCCTCGCGCAACGGCCTGCCATCGCGCTCGGCCGTGCGGATGTAGTCGCGGAAGCGCTCGTAGCGCTTCACGTAGGCCGAGACGGTGAACAGGGTGAAGCGTTCGAAGTCGAGTGCCTCGGACACGTACACGAAGCCCTTGCCGACCTCCCCGACCACGTAGTCATCCGACACGAACACGTCGTCCATGTAGACCTCGTTGACGCGCTCGTCACCGATGGTCGGCATGTTCGTGATCTGGATGCCCTCCTGCTCCATCGGGAGCAGGAACAGGGTGACGCCCTTGTGCTTGGGGCCGTCCGGGTCCGTGCGAGCCGCCAGCCAGTACCACTCGGCGAAGTGGGCCGACGTGGTGAACCGCTTCTGGCCGCTGATGCGCCAGCCGCCGTTCTCGTCGTCGCGCACGGCGCGCATCTGCAGCGAGGCGAGGTCCGAGCCAGCGTTGGGCTCGGTGTAGCCGATCGCGAACTCGATGTCGTTGGTGAGGATCTTGGGCAGGAACTCCTGCTTCAGCTTCTCGGAGCCGTGCCGGATGATCGTCTTGCCGACGATGCCCACGCCCTTGCCGATGTAGGGGGCGCCGACCGAGGCAAGCTCCTCGTTCAACACGTACTCGTACAGCCCCGACCGACCGCTGCCCCCGTACTCCGTCGGCCAGCTCATCCCGAGCCAGCCCGCCTCGCCCAGCTTCTTCATGAAGGCACGCCGCTTCGGCGTGTCGACCAGCTGGGCCATCCCCTCGCGCCGAGGGTCCATGATGTCGGGGTCCCAGTTGTCCTTGATGAACGCCCGGACCTCCTGCTGGAAGTCCCGGATCTCCTGTGGGTACTCGAAGTCGACCACGGCTCACCTCGGCGCTTGTGTGACAGGCGTTTCTGACGGGGTGTCAGAAACGTACCTGACGAGGCGTCAGATCACCCAACGACCGATGCGCCGGTCCGAGTAGGGTCGAGGCGACCCCGACCCAGGCAGGGCCACCTCATGCCGTCCGTCACCGTCTCCACGACGCTGCCACGACCCCTGGAGGTCGTCTTCGACGTCGTGGCGGACTCGCGCAACGACGCCGACTGGTCCCCCACCGTGGCCAGCGTGGAGCAGGTCCGGGGCGACGGCCCCGGTGCCGGTGCCGTCTACCGGATCGGTCAGGTGACGCCGCGAGGCGTCGTGCCCCTCGACCTGCACACGACCGTCCACGAGCGACCGTCGCGCCTCGAGTGGTCGATGGCGGGTGCAGGCATGCACTACGCCAGCGTGATGGAGTTCAGCGCCGATGGCACCGGCACACGGATCCGCCAGACCAACACCGTCACGACGGGGTCACGTCTCCAGGACGCCGCGTGGTTCCTCATGGCACAGGTCGCCATGCGCCGCCAGTTCGCCGGCCTCCGCAACCACCTGCTCGGACCCTGAGCGGGCAGCCGCCACAGTGCTTCAGCGGGCGGCGAGGTCCGTGGCCAGGGCGACGACGTCGCGCCCCACGATCTCGAGCTGCATCGCGGCCTTGTCGTCGCTGACGCTGCCGTCCTCGGCGAACTTGGCCTCCAGCGAGTTGATCCCGGCGCCCAACGGCGTGGGGTGCCCGCGCAGGGCGTGCACGATCTGGCGCAGCGTCTGGAGCGTGGCGACCACGCCCTGCCAGCCGTAGCCGGTCGCGACGACCCCACAGGCACGGCCGTCGAAGTAGACGCGGTCGTCCTTGTTCATGTCCTCGGTGTAGTCCAGCGCGTTCTTCACCAGGCCCGAGATCGAGCCGTGGTACGCCGGCGACCCGAGGATGACGCCGTCCGCACGACGCAGCTCGGCGACCAGGCGTTCCGCCATCGGCACGCGCTCGGGGTCCTCCGGGGCGTACATCGGCAGCTCCATCAGGTCGGGACCCGAGAACAGCGTGACGCTGGCCCCGGCGGCCTCTGCGGACGCCAGCGCCAGCTTCAGGGCGCACTCGGTCGAGGAGTTGGGACGGGTCGTCCCACCGATGCCGACGATGTGGATGGTCATGGGTGCTCCTGGACTGGGGCGGGCAGGTCGTGGCCGAGCTTCGCGCGCTTCGTGGCGAGGTAGGCCTGGTTGTCGGGGCGGGGCCGGATCGTCACGGGCACGCGGTCACGGACGACGACGCCGAGGTCCGTCAGCGCGGCCTGCTTCGCAGGGTTGTTGGTCAGCAGCCGCACCGACTGGACCCCGAGGTCGCGGAGGATGCCGGCCGCCGCGAGGTAGTCACGCGCATCGACGGGGTGGCCGAGTTCGACGTTGGCCTCCACGGTGTCGTGACCTGCATCCTGGAGTGCATACGCCCGCAGCTTGTCCACGATGCCGATCCCGCGGCCCTCGTGCCCACGCAGGTAGACGACCACGCCCCGTCCCGCGTCCGCGATCGCCTGACGCGACGCCGCCAACTGCTCACCGCAGTCACAGCGGTACGACGCGAACACGTCCCCGGTCAGGCACTCGGAGTGGACGCGCACGGGCACGTCGTGACCCGTCACGTCCCCGTGCACGACGGCGATCTGGTCGATGCCGTCGTGGTCGCGGTAGGCGACCAGGCGCCCCCCGCCCTCGGACGCAGGCAGGTCCACGACCCCCATGGGCGTGACGAACGTCTCGGTCGCCCGACGGTGGTCGACGAGGTCGGCGATGCTGATCAGGTGCAGCCCCTCGCGCTCGGCCATGTCGAGCAACTGGGGCAACCGTGCCATCGTCCCGTCGGCGTTCATGACCTCGCAGATCATCCCGGCGGGCGCGCGGCCAGCCATCCGCGCCAGTTCCACGGCCGCCTCCGTGTGGCCCCTGCGCTCCATGACGCCACCGGGGCGCGCCCGGAGGGGAAAGACGTGGCCGGGGCGACGGAAGTCCTCCGGTCGGGCCGACGGGTCCACCGCGCGCAGGATCGTTCGTGCCCGGTCGGCCGCGGAGATGCCGGTGGAACCGTCGAGCTCGAGGTCGATCGACACGGTGAAGGCCGTCTCCTCGCGCCCAGCGTTCTCGGGGACCATCGGACCCAGCTCGAGCGCCTCGCACCGCTCGGGTGCCAGCGCCAGGCACAACAGGCCGCGGCCGTCGGTGACCATCACGTTCACGTCGGCGGCGGTGACGAGGTCAGCCGCCATGACGAGGTCGCCCTCGTTCTCACGATCATGGTCATCGACGACCAGGATCATCTCGCCTCGGGCGATGGCCCCCACGGCCTCGGGGATCGACGAGAACCCCGTCCGTCCGCGCGGACGCGAACCGAGGCGTCGCCCGACGGGCTGCGCGGGGGCGCTCGGCCGCGGGCCGGCGAACGACACGCCGAGGTCGATCGTGGGCACTCCCGCAGCGACGTCCATGCCGTGACCCACGTGCCACTCCCTCTCGCCGGTTCTGCTCGCCAGCCCTGCACGTGTTCGCCATTGCGAACGGTGTTTCGCGTATGCAAAACAGCGTAGGCACGACCCGGTGTGGGGTCAAGGATGACAGGGGCTAGTCTTCCCCACGAACTGACGGGTCGTCAGATTTCATCCAGCACCACTCATCCAGCAGCAGGGGAGCCCCACGCATGGCAGACAACGTCCTCGACGTCTTCGACCTCACGGGCCGCACGGCCGTCATCACGGGCGGTGCCAGTGGCATCGGCGAGGCCACCTGCGAGGTGCTCGCCGCGCAGGGGGCCAACGTGGTCGTGGCCGACCTGAACATCGACGGCGCCACCGCCGTGGCCGAGCGCATCACGGCGGCCGGCGGCACCGCCGTCGCCCACGAGACCAACATCACGAAGAAGGCCGACCTCCAGGCCGCCGTCGACGTCGCGGTCGACACCTGGGGTGGCCTCGACGTCATGGCCAACGTGGCCGGCATCGCCCACGAGGCCCCGGTCGCGGACATCACCGAGGAGGACCTCGACAAGCTGCTGGCGATCAACCTGAAGGGGACGATCTTCGGGTGCCAGGCCGCCATCCCGGCCATGAAGGCATCCGGCGGCGGCTCGATCATCAACGTGGCGTCGTCGTCGATCGACGTGGCCGCACCCAACTACGGCCTGTACGCCGCGACCAAGGCCGCCATCGCCCAGCTGACGATGACGATGACCTGGGAGGTCGGCCGCCACGGCATCCGCGTGAACACGATCGCGCCCGGTGCGACGGTCACGCCGTTCACCGCGCGCCACGCCTTCAACGAGGACGGCTCGCCGAACCCCGAGAAGATGGACGAGTTCGTGGAGCGGATGCGGCGCATCTCCCCCATCGGGCGCGTCGGCGAGGCGATCGACCAGGCGTGGCTGATCATGTACCTGGCGTCGGACGCCGCCCGCTTCTGCACGGGCCAGCTCTGGCGCGCAAACGGCGGCCAGGCCATCGTCCGCTGAGTCAGACCGCTCGGACCTCGGCGCCGACGGGCGCCGAGGGCCGCTGTGTCACGCCCAGCGTCACCGGCACCCGCACGGGGCGTGTCGTCACCTCGCGTGCGGCGACGATCGTCGCGATGCCCAGCGTCGCCTCCAGCAGGGCGAAGTGGCTGCCGATGCACGCCCTCGGCCCGCCTCCGAACGGGAGGTAGGCGTACGCGTCCCGTTCCGCGACGCGCTCGGGCAGGAAGCGGTCAGGGTCGAAGCGTGACGGATCGTCCCAGGCACCGGGGTTGCGGTGCAGGGCGTGGAACGACGTGGCGACCACGGTGCCCCGCGGAATCGGGTGGCCGTCGAGTTCGGTGTCCGCCGTCGTGCTGCGGCTCGTGACGTAGGCCGATGGGTGGAGGCGCAGGGCCTCGTCCACGCAGCGCCGGGTGACCTCGAGGCCCGCCACGTCGTCGGTGGTCAACGGCCGGTCCCCCGCGACACCACGGACCTCCTTGCGGATGCGGTCCTGCCAGTCCTTGTGGTGCCCGAGCAGGTGGAGGGTGAACGTCATGGCTGTGGACGTCGTGTCGTAGCCCGCGACGAAGTGCACGAGCGCCTGCTCGCGGATGTCGACATCCGACAGGCGCTCTCCTGTCTCGGGGTCGGTGGCGTGGACGAGCAGGGACACGAGGTCGTCCGTCTGCACGCCCGAGGTCCGGGCGCCTCGCACGAGGTCGTCGATCCGGACCGTCAGCTCCTCCTCGGCCGCACGTCGCCGCAGGTTGTCTGGCACCGGCGCCCACCGTGGCAGGCGGATGGGCGAGGTCCCGCGCTTGACCAGCAGGGCGCTGACCGTGTCGACCGCCTCGACGATCGGTTCGACCTGGTCGGTGACGTCGGTCCCGAAGAGGGTGGCGCTGACGCTGCGCAACGACACGAGTTGCATCTGGCGGTCGAGGTCGACGCGTCCGTCGGTCGGCCAGTCCGCGACGACGGATGCCGCCGCATCGACGAAGGCATCGCCGTAGGCGGCCACGCGCTTGCGGGTGAACAGTGGCTGGAGGGTGCGCCGCTGCGCCTTCCAGCGCTCGCCCTGCGACGTCAGCAGCCCGTCCCCGAGGCTGGTCGCCATCTCCTCGTAGACGGGCGAGTCCTTGGGGAAGGTCGCCGGGTCCGTCAGCGCACTGCGCACCGCGGACGGGGAGCAGGCGAACACGAACAGCGGCGCCACACGCGCCAGCGGCGGGCGCAGGGCGAAGATGTCGCCGTACTGGGCCCGGCGGGCCTCGACCCACGACAGGCCGTCGGTGCGCAGGGCGCGGTACTCGGCCAGGGTGCGTGACGTCGGCGGACCCGGGATGTCGACCGACGTGGTGGCCCGCAGGGGCGTCATGGTCGCTCCGGAGGTGAGGAGTACGGGTCAGGCAGGGGGAATCACCGGGACGACGCCGTGCACGGCCATGGTGACCTGTTCGGCCTCCTCGACCAGGCGCTCCGCGTAGCGCGGGACCTCGGTCGCCGGGATCTGACCCCGGAACCCGATCAGGAACATCGCCAACGCCACCCGCCCGTCCGGCCCGAACACCGGCGCCCCGATGTGGTTCAGACGGTAGGAGCTGGGGTCGGCCAGTTCCACCAGCGCGTACTCCTCGCCGGGGGCGGACGGCGTTCGCGGTCGCGACTGCGGGGCCTGGATCGACTCGACGAGGCGCTGCTGGTCGTCGCCGCCGAGCCCGACGGAGAAGCCACGCTGCCGCACCACGTCGATGGCGCGGCGGTAGCGCTCGAGGTCCTCGTCGGTGGCGTCCGGCCCGTGCCGGTCGAGCCAGCGATCGATGTCGCGGGAACCCGACCACGCCACGAACACGGTGCCCAGCGGGGGCACGAGCGGGAGGCGCAGCCCCGGCTGGATGTTGATCCCGAGCGGGCGGGGCGTCCCCGACGACGCGAGGATGACGATCTCACCACCGATGGCGGTGGACGCCACGCACTCGAGGTCGAACTCGGCCGACAGCCGATCCATCGGCGCCTGGACGTGTGCGGCGGCGGCGTACGAGGCGGTCGCCGCGTTGCCCAACGCGATCAGCGCCGGCCCCAACCCGTAGGTCTTGGAGTCCTCGTAGCGGACGAGGTAGCCGGCCTCGACGAGCGTGGCGAGCAGCGCGTGCGCCGTCGCCTTGTTCAGGTCGAGGTCGCGGGCCAGCTCGGACAGCGTGAACTGTTCGCGCGGGCGGGCCGCAAGGTGGTTGAGGATCGCGACGGTGCGATCGACGGCTGGTGAGCGGCGCGCCATCAGGCGAGCCGTTCGCGCAACGCGGCCACGCCGGGCAGATCCGCCGCGTCGGGGGC
>JBFJMP010000065.1:0-9009 GCA_041633895.1 Nitriliruptoraceae bacterium | reverse complement strand
GGTGCGCACGGTGGCTGTGGCCGGACCGGCTGACGCACGTCCGATCGGGGCAGAGGCAACGGTCGACGTGGAGGTGCTCGTCGACGGTGCACCCGATGACGGTGCCGAAGTCCATGTCCGCATCGACGGGCCGAACGCGAACGTGGCGGTGGCCCCGACCCTGACGACCGGCCCCGACGGCCGGGCCGCGACCACCTACACGGGGGTGAACCCCGGCACGGACGTCGTCACGGCGTGGCTGGACCTCGACGGCGACGGACACCCCGATGCGGACGAGCCGTCCGACACGGTTGCCGTGGAGTGGTTCGGGACGGACTCGGCCGAACGCCTGGCCGGGGTCAACCGCATGGAGACGGCCGTCGCCGTGTCACAGGCGACGTTCCCGTCCGCGGGCACGGCCACCAGCGTCGTGCTGGCACGCGCCGACGTCTTCGCGGACGGACTTGCCGGGACACCGCTGGCCCACGCGCTGGACGCCCCGCTGTTGCTGACCCCGCACGATCGCCTGAGCGACGTGGTCCTGGCCGAGATCGACCGGGTGCTGCCGGCTGGTGGGGAGGTCGTGATCCTCGGTGGTGTCCAGGCGGTGGCTGCGACGGTCGAGGCGGCCGTGTCGGACCTGGGCTACGCCGTGCGGCGTGTCGCCGGGAACGACCGCTACGAGACGGCCGTGGCCGTGGCCGACGCCTTGGCCGGCCTCGGTCCGATCGACGGGATCCTGCTCACGCGCGGTGACGTGTTCCCCGACGCGCTGGCCGCCGCCCCCGCCGCCATCGCGTCGGGACGCGCCATCCTGCTGACGGCGGGGGAGCGTGCGGCACCGGCCACGACGAGGTGGCTGGCTGGTCATGCGGACCTTCCCGCCACGGCCATCGGCGGGCCGGCGTCGCGGGCGCACCCGGACGCGACGTCGATCGCGGGTCCGACCCGCGAGGCGACGTCGCTGCAGGTCGCGGAGGCGTTCTTCGACGCCCCGGCGACGGTGGGCGTCGCGCGCTCGGATGCCTTCCCCGATGCGATGACCGGCGGCGTGCACATGGGGCGCCTCGGCGGACCGATCGTCCTGACGCTGCCGGGTCACCTGTCCGAGGACGTCGCGGCGTACCTGCGGGCGAGTGCGGAGGCAGTGAGCCAGGTCTACGTCTACGGCGGCGCGGCAGCGGTGGCCGAGGCCGTGGCGACCGCGATCACCGAGGCCCTCGCCTGACCGCCACGCGGCCCCGGCAGCGTCGAGTCGGGGTCGCGTGTCAGTACGCTCGGTGGCCGGCCGTGCCAGCGGGCGACCAACGGCGTCCCGCGGGGGCGCCACCGACGTCGCGTCGGACTGGCGCTGCCCAGACCCAGTCCGAACGGATCACCGACGTGTCGACCGCGCAGTCCCCATCGCAGCCGCCTCGCCCTGCCCGCGAGGCGGTCGATCCCATGCAGATGGCGCCCCACTACTACGGGGGGCAGGCGGTCATCGAGGGCGTGATGATGCGCGGCGCCGCGACGTGGGCCGTCGCCGTGCGGCGGCCCGACGACGACATCTACCTCGAGTGCCACGCGGTGTCCGACCTGCCCGATCGTCACCCGATCGTGCGACGTCCGATGATCCGCGGGATCTTCGCCCTCGGTGACTCCCTCAGCATCGGCATGCGCGCGCTGAACGTGTCGGCCCGCGAGTCCCTGGAGGCCGACGACACCGACGAGGGCGCCGCGGGGACCGACGTCGCGATGGGCGCCTCGATGGCACTCGCGTTGGTCGTGTTCGTCGGCCTGTTCATCTTCCTGCCGTCCGCCGGCGTCAAGGCCGTGGACTCGGCCCTGCTGGGCTCCCGCCTCGGCGACGGTGCGTGGTTCCACCTCGTGGAGTCCGTCGTCCGCATCGGGATCTTCCTGGCCTACCTGTCCGCGATCTCGCTCGTCGCCGACATCCGTCGGGTGTTCCAGTACCACGGCGCCGAGCACAAGACGATCGCGGCGTGGGAGCACGGCGAGGTCCTCGAACCCGAGGTCGTCGACCGCTACTCGACGATCCACGTGCGCTGCGGGACGAACTTCCTGATCCTCGTCATGATCCTGGCACTCGTCGTCTACACCCTCGCGGGCGCCATCGTCCCGGCGCCCGACGGCGGCGTCGCGCTGGCGATCGCGTACCACGTCGCCCTGCGAATCGTCCTCCTGCCGGTGATCGCCGGGCTGGCCTACGAGGGCCTGCGGCTGGGCGCGGCACGGGGCGACAACCCGATCGTCGGCGTGCTGATGGCCCCCGGACTCTGGCTGCAGCGCATCACGACCAAGCCGCCCACGACCGACCAGATCGAGGTGGCCATCCGCGCCTTCCAGGCCGTCGTCCCCGACGAGCACCTCGGCGAGCGCGTCCCCGACCTGCCGAGCACGGTCGTCGAAGGCCTGACGTGAGCGACCCCCTGCTCGACAAGGCGCGCGGTCTGGTCGACCGCCATCGCGACGTGGAGGCGCAGCTCGCCGACCCCGACGTGATCGGCGACGGCGACCGCTACACCGGGCTGCTGCGCGAGCACGCGGACCTCGCCCCCACGGTGCGACTCGTCACCGAGCACGACGATGCGGTCGCGGACCTGGAGGTCGCCCGCGAGATGGCCGCAGACGCGGCGGATCCGGACGAGCGCGCCTCGATGCAGGCCGAGGCCGCCGAGCTCGAGGCGCGCGTGGCCGAACTGGTCGCCGCGGTCCGGCTGGCGGTGGTGCCGACCGACCCGGACGACGACCGCGACGTGATCGTCGAGATCCGGTCTGCGGCCGGCGGCGACGAGGCCGGTCTGTTCGCCGGTGAACTCCGCGACATGTACCACCGCTACGTCGAGTCGCGCGGGTGGCGCGTGGAGACGCTGTCGGAGTCGGCGCAGGACATCGGTGGGGTGAAGGAGACGATCTTCGAGGTCACCGGCACCGGCGCCTGGGCCCACCTCAAGCACGAGTCCGGGGTGCACCGCGTCCAGCGCGTGCCCGCCACCGAGTCCCAGGGACGCATCCACACCTCGACCGCCTCCGTGGCGGTGCTGCCCGTGGCCGAGGAGGTCGACGTCGCGGTGGACCCCAACGACCTGCGCATCGACGTGTTCCGCTCGTCCGGTCCGGGTGGCCAGTCGGTCAACACCACCGACTCCGCGGTGCGGATCACGCACGTGCCGACCGGCCTCGTCGTGTCGTGCCAGGACCAGAAGTCGCAGCACCAGAACCGCGACAAGGCCCTGCGGATCCTCCGCTCGCGCCTGCTGCAGGCCGAACAGGACCGAGCCGCGTCCGAGCGTGCCGACGAGCGCCGTGTGCAGATCGGGACCGGGGACCGCTCCGAGAAGATCCGCACCTACAACTTCCCGCAGTCGCGCGTGACCGACCATCGCATCGGCCTCACGGTGCACAACCTCGCCGAGGTGCTCGGCGGAGACCTCGGACCGGTGGTCGAGGCGTTGCAGCAGGCCGAGCGCGAACGGCGACTCGAGGCGATGGCGTCGGGGACGCCGTGAGTGGGAACTGGGAACTGCTCGACGACATCTCCCGCCGACTGGAGGACGCGGGCATCGCCTCGCCCGACGCGGACGCGTCGATCCTGGTCGACGAGATGGTCGCCCGTTTCGGTGAGGACCTCGATCGCTGCGACCGGGGCGTGCTCGATGCCCTCGTCGAACGGCGGCTGCGCCGCGAGCCACTGCAACTCGTCGTCGGCCACACGACGTTCCGGTACGTGCGCGTGCCGTGCCGTCGGGGCGTCTTCATCCCGCGCCCCGAGACCGAGATCGTGGCCGGCGTGGCGATCGACGAGGCCCGTGCCCTCGGGCGCCCCGCCCTCGTGGTCGAGCCGTGCACCGGCACCGGGGCGATCGCCATGGCCGTCGCCAGCGAGGTCCCACGCGCCAACGTGATCGCCTCCGACGCCTCGCGCGCCGCGGTGATGCTCGCGCGCGAGAACGTCGAGCGGCTCGTCGCTCGCCCGCTCCCCACGCCGTGGACGCCCGGTGACCACCTCGCGCCCGAGGCTCGACTGGCCGTGGCGCCGGGACGCGACCTCGACGGGTTGCCCGACAAGTTGCAGGGCCGCGTGGACGTCCTCGTCTCGAACCCGCCGTACCTGCCCGCCTCGGACCGTGGCACCTGGGAACCCGAGGTCGCCGACCATGATCCGGATCGCGCGTTGGTCGGCGGGGACGACGGTCACGAGGTGGTCAACCGCCTCCTCGGGCTCGCGATGACCTGGCTGCGCCCCGGTGGGCTGGTCGTGCTGGAGATCGACGACCGGCGCGGCGATGATGCACGAGCCGCGGCGAGCGCCGCCGGCCTGGTCGACGTCGAGATCGTGCGCGACCTGACCGGTCGGGACCGGGCGGTCACCGGCCGGCGCCCCGCAACGTCCACCACCACGCCGCCCACGCCGTCCACCCCAGTCCCGGAGGAGTCCCCATGACCGTCGTCGACGCCCGTGGCGACCGCGAGGCGGCCGTCACGGCTGCTGCCGCTGCGCTGCGCGGAGGCCACCTCGTCGTGCTGCCCACCGACACCGTCTACGGCGTCGCGGCCGACGCATTCGACCAGGAGGGCACCGCGCGCGTGTTCGCGGCGAAGCAGCGGTCGCGCCGCCTCCCGCTGCCGGTGCTGGTCCGCAGCCCCAAGCAGGTCATCGGCCTGGTCACCACCGTGCCCGAGACCGCCGAGCGCCTGATGGCGGCGTACTGGCCCGGGCCGCTGACGATCGTCGTCCCGGCGGACCCCAACCTCACGTGGGACCTCGGCGACAACGAGGGCACCGTGGCCCTGCGGATGCCGATGGACGACGTCACGCTCCAGATCATCCGCGAGGTCGGCCCCCTCGCCGTGACCTCGGCGAACGAATCCGGCCAGCCGGCGGCCCGCACGGCGCAGGACGCGGAGGCGGCGCTGGGGGACTCGGTCCTGGTCTACGTCGACGACGGGCCGCGACCCGACCTCGCGGCCTCGACCATCGTGGACCTCACCCGTGCCGAGCCGGCGATCGTCCGCGAGGGGGCGATCCGGGGCGACGAGGCCCTGGCCGTCGCGCGTGGTGACCTCGGACCCCACGAGGTCGACGTGCCCGGAGCCGCGCCACCGGACGACCTCGACGACACGACGACGGGCTGACCGGTGGACGACGTCTTCGCGACCGCGCGACCCCGTGATCCGCGACCCGGTGACCAGGTCGCCCAGATCATCGTGGTCTGCCACGCGAACATCGCACGCAGCCCACTCGGGATGGCGTTGCTCGACCACGAGGCGCGGGAACGACGGGGCACCGGCACGCCGGTGTGGGTGCGCTCCGCCGGCGTGCAGGCCATCGCGGGCAACCCGGCGGCGGCCGAGTCGGCCCGACAGGCCGAGCGCCTCGGCGTCGACCTGTCGCACCATCGGGCCGCCCAGCTGTCGGCGACCGACGTCGAGGAGGCCGACCTCGTCCTCACGATGACGGAGTCACAGCGCCAGTGGGCCGTGCGGCAGCACCAGGCGGCCGTCGGCTGGGTCTTCACGCTGGCCGAACTCGCGCGCCTGTGCCGGGCCATGAAGCCGATGGCCGACGACCAGGCGCGTGAACGCATCCGCCTCGCCGCCCGACTGGCCAACGCCGCCCGTCCGTTCGTGCCCCGCCCCGACGGACCCGAGGACGTGGTCGACCCCTACGGGGGGCCCCGCGAGGGCTACGCACGCATGGGCGACGAGGTGCACGCGCTGGTCCTCGACGTCGCGGACACCCTGTTCGGGCCGATCCGCGCGCGCTGAGGCTCCACCGGGTCGGATGACGCCGCTCGGTAGGATCGGTGGTGAACCGCGGTCTGCGTCCGCGGTGGCACCGCGCGCAGGCGATCCGCCACTGCGCCCGTCCCGTGCCCGTCACGTCCCCACACCGCCGAGCGACCCGAGAGACCGCCATGGCCTATGCCCACCCCGCGTTCGCTGCGATCGAGGCCACCGACCCCGACATCGCACGCATGATCGTCGCCGAGGCGGAACGGGAGGCCAGCACCATCCGCCTCATCCCGTCCGAGAACTACGCCTCCGAAGCCGTGATGGCCGCGACCGGTTCGGTGCTGACGAACAAGTACTCCGAGGGCTACGCCGGCCGCCGCTACTACGAGGGCCAGGCCGTCATCGACCAGGTCGAGGTCCTCGCCCAGGAGCGCGCCCAGGACCTGTTCGGCGTCGACCACGCGAACGTCCAGCCGTACTCGGGGTCGCCCGCGAACCTCGCGGTCTACCTCGCCTTCCTCGAGCCGGGTGACACGCTGCTCGGGTTGTCGCTGCCACACGGTGGCCACCTGACGCACGGCCACGCGGTGTCCGCCACCGGCAAGTGGTTCAACGCCGTGCACTACGGCGTCGACAAGGACACCGGTGTCGTCGACATGGACCAGGTTCGGGCCATGGCGCTCGAGCACCGTCCGAAGCTCATCTACTGCGGCGGCACGGCGGTGCCGCGCACCATCGACTTCCCCGCCTTCGCGGCGATCGCCGAAGAGGTCGATGCGCTGCTCGTCGCCGACATCGCCCACATCTCCGGGCTGATCGCCGGGGGTGCCCACCCCAGCCCGGTCGGCCACGCGCCCGTCGTCACCACGACGACGCACAAGTCCCTGCGCGGTCCGCGGGGCGCCATGATCCTCACGGACGAGGCGCACGCGACCGCGGTGGACAAGGCGGTCTTCCCCGGCCTGCAGGGTGGTCCGCACAACCACACGACGGCGGCGATCGCGGTAGCGCTCAAGGAGGCCGGCACGGCTGCCTTCCGCGACTACGCCCACGCCATCGTGGACAACGCCCGCGCACTGGCCGAGGGACTGTCGGAGCGCGGCTTCGACCTCGTGTCGGGCGGCACGGACAACCACCTCATCCTCGTCGACCTGACGAACAAGGACATCGGTGGCAAGCCGGCCGCGCAGGCGCTGGACCGCGCGGGCATCGTCCTCAACTACAACACGGTGCCGTTCGACCCGCGCAAGCCGTTCGACCCGTCGGGCATCCGGCTCGGGACGCCCGCGATCACCAGCCGGGGGATGGGCAAGGACGAGATGGCCCGCATCGCCGCGTGGATGGACGAGGTCGTGGACGCCGCCGGCCGTGACGACGAGGCCACCATCGAGCGGGTTCGGGGAGAGGTTGCCGACCTGGCCACGTCGTTCCCCGCACCGGGCATCACGGTGTAGGGATGCGCGACTACCTGCTGGTGGCGGCGGTCGCGGCGGCGGTGACCGCCGTCGCGACGCCACTGGTGGCCTCGGTCGCGCGCCGGTCCGGGGCGGTCGACGTCCCGGCCGACCCCCGCAAGGTGCACAAGGAACCCGTCCCCACACTGGGCGGGATCGCGATGATCATCGGGTTCTTCGTGGCCCTCGGCGTCGCGGCCCTCCTGCCGGAGTTCGACGACGTCTTCGGCTCCACGTCGGAGCCGATCGGGCTCGCCCTCGGCGTGGTGCTCATCGGGCTGCTCGGGATCGTCGACGACCTCCGGGGCCTCGCGCCGACCGTCAAGCTCGCGGGCCAGATCGTCGCCTCGCTCGCACCGGTCCTGTTCGGCATCCAGCTGGTCTACGGGTGGGTCCCCGGGCTGGGCGTGGTCGCCGTGGCACCGGACCTGGGCATGCCGCTGACGATCCTGCTCATGCTCGCGATGATCAACGCCGTGAACCTGATCGACGGCCTCGACGGCCTCGCGGCAGGGGTCGTCGGCATCGCGGCGATCGCGTTCTTCCTGTTCACGGTGGTCTCGGAGGGCCAGGGCCTCGTCGAGTCGATCCCGACGGCCGCGCCGTTGGCCGCCGCGATCCTGGCCGGGATGTGCATCGGGTTCCTCGTGCACAACTTCCATCCGGCCAGCATCTTCATGGGCGACACTGGGTCGATGACGCTCGGCCTGCTCCTGGCGTCGTCCGGCATCGCCTACGTCGGTCGTTCGACCGTGCCGACGTACAGCGACTTCACCGGGTCGTTCCCGCTGTTGATCCCGGTGGTCGTGCTCGCCATTCCGTTCGTGGACACGGCGTTCGCCATCGCACGCCGTGCCTACCGCCGGCAGCCGCTGTCCATGGCCGACAAGGGCCACCTGCACCACCTGCTGATCACCTTCGGCCACTCGCACCGGCGTGCCGTGATCGTCCTGTACTACTGGTCAGCGACCATTGCCGGTGGGGTCGTGGCGTTGGCCGCCCTGGACGACACATGGGTCGTGATCGGCGGCATCGTGGCCGTCGTGATCGGCCTCGGTGTGACCATGTTGGGCCTGCAGGGCGGCGAAGTCGCGGCGGCCGACGCCGATGGTGGTGCGACGCACGCGGACACGTCTGCCTGACCGGTCGGCCCGGCTCAGCGGAACAGGTCGGCCACCCGGCCGGTCACCACGCCGGTCCCGCCGACGACGGTGACGCGCGCGTTCGGGTGGCGGGTGCTGACCCAGTCGGCGGTGTCGATGCTGCCGTTGACGCTCTGGCCGTGGACGAGCAGCATCGTGGCGTCGGCGATGGCCGCAGCGGGGCCGGCGGCGATTGCGTCCGCCCAGTTGAGGCCGGTCGCGACGAACACCTTGGTGACGTTGGTGCCCTGATGGCGGTCGACCTCCATCGAGGTCGCGAAGCGGCTCTCCCCGGACCAGCGTTCGACGCGTGCGCCGCCGGCGGCCTGGGCTGCCTGCGACGCCGTGCGCGGCTCGACCGCACCGGGACCGCCGATCACCACGATCGTGTCCGGCCGCATGGAGCGCAGCGCGTCGGCGGTGATCGTCGGGAGTCGGTCCGACAGCGTGAGCAGGATCGGGGTTCCGGTCCGGGCGGCGTAGGCCGACGCGGCCAGGGCGTCGGGCCAGCCTCGCGCGGGGTCGTCGTTGTCGCCCTCGACCAGCAGGACGGTGCGGTCGCCGGCACCGCCCACGGCCTCGGCCGTCACGACCGCGGTCTCCCAGCGCGTGCTGCCGGCCATGCGTTCGACGGTGCGGACGCCGTCGAGCGCCCGGACGTCGCGCTCGACGCGGCTGCTGAGGGCGCCGGTCCC
>JBFJMP010000064.1:0-9018 GCA_041633895.1 Nitriliruptoraceae bacterium | reverse complement strand
GTCATGACGGCACGTCGCGGCGGACCGCCCGTCGGTGTCGCGTCCGGGTGGACGGTGCGCATGCGCTGAGCGCGTCCCACCTTCATCCGTGTGGGGCGCCGTCGACCCAAGCGACATGGGTGTCACAGGCACGATCCGCGGCCGCACGGCCACCCGGCCAATGGCATGGGCGGGTCTCGCGGCGCTCCTCGGCGACCACGGGCTCGACGCACTCGGTGTGATCCACGGGACGGGGCGCCGGGTCCCGCTCACGGTCGTGATGGTCGCAGTGCTGGTCCTCGCCGTGCACCTGCGCGGGACCGTGGGTCGGCGGTTGGCCGGTGTTGTCGGAGCCGCTGCGGCGGTGGCGTTGGGCGTGGGCCTGCTGGCCGCCGACCCGACGTGGTTGCCGCCCGCGGCCGCCCTTGCCGTGATGGTGGCGATTGCGACGGCGATCGCGCTCGAAGGCACGTGGGTCCGGTTGTCGTCGTCGCTGTCGGTGGTCGCCGCGGCGTTCTGCGTCCTGGTCGTCCTCGCACACATCCTGTCCGAGGAGTCGCTCACCACGACGCCCGGCACGACGCCCGAGCCCGGGATGACCGCCGGCCTCGCGGTGGCCCTGCTCCTGATGGCGAGCGGCTGGGCACTGCGTCGTGTCCCGGTGCGGGACCCCCACCTGCGTGTGCTGCTGCCCGGCCTCACGCTGGCGCTGGTGGCCGTGCCGCTGGCCTCGTGGGGGCTGTCCATGGCCGGGATCGACCCCGGCCTGCGTGCCGCCCTGGTCACGTTCGTGGCCGCCGCCGGTCCGGTGTCCGCCGCGATGGCCGCGGCAGCCCGCGCGCGACGGCTCGCCGCCTCCCTCGACGACCTGCAGGCCACCCTGGTGCGCGACACCTCGTACGCCATGCTGCTCATCGACAGCGAAGGGTGCATCCGACAGGCCAATGACGCCGCCCGCCAGTTGTTCGCGTGCGATCGGTTGGTCGACGTGCCCGTCGAGGACCTGTTCGACCCGGACGGCAGTCAGGACCACCGGACCCGCCGCGAGGCCTACATGCGGGAGCCGGTGGCCTTCGCCATGGACGACCTCGACGAGATGACCGCGCGCCGCTGCGACGGCGTCGAGATCCGGGTGCGGGTGTCCCTCAACCCGATCCCGCAGGCCGACGGGCCGCCGCTGGTGGGCGTGTCGATCCTCGACGTCACGGACCTCGCACGCAAGGCCGCCGATGCGGAGGCGCGGGCCTCGGCGATGGCGTCGGCACTGGAACACCAGGTCGCGGCCCTGGCCGCGCTCCGTCGCGCCGACCAGGCCAAGGACCTGCTGCTGACGTCCATCTCGCACGAGATTCGCACGCCGCTGACGGTCCTCATCGGGATGACCGACCTGCTCGCGGACCCGGACCGGGACCTCGATCCGGTCGTCGAGGAGCGGATGCGGACGCGCATCCGCGCGCAGGCGCGGTCACTGCACCTGTTGGTCGAGGACCTGCTGGACCTCGGACGGTTCGAACGCGGCACGCTGGAACCGCAGGCGGAAGCGGTGCGACTCGTCGACCTCGTACGCGGGTGCGCCGACCGCATCGGGGCGCAGTACGCCCGGCAGGTCGTGGTCGACGTCCCGGCGGTCACGGTCGACGTCGATCCACGTCACATCGGCAGGATCCTGGACAACCTGCTGTCGAACGCCTGCCGGTACGCCCCGTTCGGGACGGTCCACGTCGACGGGCACACGAGGGGTGACCGACTGCAGCTGGCGGTCGAGGACGAGGGTGACGGCATTGCCGTCGAGCGGCGGACGATCATCTTCGACCCGTTCGAACGCGGCGACCGGATCGATCCGGCGCGCCCCGGCGTCGGCATCGGGCTCGCATTGGTGGATCGCCTCGCCCGTGCCAGCGGCGGTACGTGCTGGGTGGAGACGGGACCACGGGCCGGCGGCGCCCGCTTCGTCGTCGAGCTGCCCCTGCGACGTTCGACGACCGTGCCGCGCGCGAGCTCGACACGTCCGTCTGACGAGGCAACCGCAGTCGCTCGATAGGCTCGCCGCCCACTTGCAGATCGATGACGAGGCGAGATGAATCGGGTGATCCGCGTCGGGCTGCTCGGCTGTGGCACCGTCGGCGGCGGGGTCGTGACAATCCTGGACCGCGAAGGTGCCGACATCGCTGCGCGCCTCGGAGGCGTGCGTGTCGAGGTCACGCGCGTCGGCGTGCGGGATCCCGCCAAGGACCGTGGCCTTCCCCTGTCCGCCGACGTCTTCACCGACGACCTCATGTCGGTGGTCGAGGCCGACGACGTCGATGTGGTGGTCGAGGTCATGGGTGGCCGTGAGCCCGCGGGCGACCTGATCCGCACCGCGCTCAAGCTCGGCAAGCCCGTGGTCACCGCGAACAAGGAGCTGGTGGCGGCGGAGGGGCCGGAGCTGTACCGGACCGCGGAGGCCGCCGGCGTCGACCTGATGTACGAAGCCGCCGTCGCGGGCGCGATCCCGATCATCCGTCCGCTGAAGGAGTCGCTGGCCGGCGACCGCATCCGTCGCGTGGTCGGGATCCTGAACGGGACGACGAACTACATCCTCACCCGCATGACGGAGGAGGGCGCGAACTACGACGACGTGCTCGCCGATGCCCAGCGGTTGGGGTACGCCGAGGCCGATCCGACGGCTGACGTGGGTGGCCATGACGCGGCCAGCAAGTGCGCGATCCTCGCCTCGCTCGCCTTCGACACCGCGGTCCACGCCGATGACGTCTTCCGCGAGGGCATCGAGAAGGTGACCGCGACGGACATCGCCGTCGCACGCCGGCTCGGGTACGTCATCAAGCTGCTCGGCATCGCCTCCGAGGTCGATGACGAGGTCGCGGTGCGCGTCCACCCGACGTTCCTCCCGACCGACCATCCGTTGGCCTCCGTGCGCGAGTCCTTCAACGCCGTGTACGTCGAGGCCGACTTCGCGGGCGAGTTGATGTTCTACGGCCGGGGCGCCGGGGCCGAACCGACCGGCTCGGCCGTGGTGGGTGACCTCCTCGACGTCGTCCGCAACCTGGTCCAGACCGCACGCGGTCCGGCCGAGTCCCAGCACCGTGCCCGGCGCGTGCGTCCGATCGGTGAGCTGCAGACGCAGTACTACGTGCTGCTCGACGTCGAGGACGAACCCGGCGTGCTCGCCGTGGTCGCCCAGACGTTCGGGCAGCACGGCGTCTCGATCGCGCAGGTGTGGCAGGAGGGTGCGGGCGACCACGCCCAACTCGTGCTCATCACCCACCGCGCCGTCGAGGCGGACCTTCGCAACACCGCCGACGCGCTCGCCGCCGCGCCTGGCGTCCGGTCGGTCGCCAACGTCCTGCGGGTCGAGTCCGAGGTCTTCGCCCAGCGGGGCGAGTGAGAGGAGCCGTCGTGGCCCATGTGTGGCGCGGCATCATCGAGGAGTACCGAGACCGCATGCCGGTCGACGTCGACACGCCCATCGTGACCCTGCGCGAGGGCGGCACGCCGCTGATCCATTCGGAACGCCTGTCGGAAGTGACCGGGTGCGAGGTGCACCTGAAGTACGACGGCGCCAACCCGACCGGGTCCTTCAAGGACCGCGGCATGACGATGGCGATCACCAAGGCGGTCGAGTCCGGTGCACGTGCCGTGATCTGTGCCTCGACGGGCAACACGTCGGCCGCGGCCGCGGCCTACGCGGGCAAGGCCGGCCTGGTCTGCGGCGTGGTCGTGCCCGCCGGCAAGATCGCGCTCGGGAAGATGGCCCAAGCGCTCGTGCACGGCGCTCGCGTCATCCAGATCGACGGCAACTTCGACCAGGCGCTCGCGATCTGCCGGACGCTGGACGAGAAGTACCCGGTCCAGCTCGTGAACAGCGTCAACCCGTATCGCATCGAGGGCCAGAAGTCGGGCGCCTTCGAGGTCTGCGACCAGCTCGGTCGCGCCCCCGACGTGCACTGCATGCCCGTCGGCAACGCCGGGAACATCACCGCCTACTGGCGCGGCTACCGCGAGTACCACGCCGACGGCATCATCAGCGACCTGCCGGTCATGCGCGGCTACCAGGCCGCGGGCGCCGCCCCGATCGTGCAGGGCAAGGTCATCGAGAAGCCCGAGACGATCGCCACGGCGATCCGCATCGGCAACCCGGCGTCGTGGGAGCAGGCCGAGGACGCGGCGCGCGAGAGCGGCGGCTCCATCCGTGCGGTCACCGACCGCGAGATCCTGACGGCCTACCGCGACATCGCCCGCCACGGCGTGTTCGCCGAGATGGCGTCGGCCTCGTCGGTGGCGGGCCTGATGCAGTTGCACGCGGCCGGTGAGCTCGAACCGGGTCAGACCGTCGTGTGCGTGCTGACCGGACACGGCCTCAAGGACCCGGACTGGGCGATCGCCGGGGCGAAGGCACCGGTCACGATCCAGGCCGACGTCGACGCGGTCGCGGAACAGCTGGAACTGGCGTGACCTCCGGGGGCTGGGCCGTTCGCGTCCCCGCGACGACCGCGAACGTGGGTCCGGGGTTCGACGCACTTGGCGCGGCCCTGGCCTCCCACCTCGTGGCCGGGGCGGTGTCGCGGGGCGACGAGCGGGTGACGACTCGCGGCGAGGGTGCCGGCGACGTCTCGACGGGCGACGACAACCTGGTCTGGACCAGCCTCGTGGGGTTCTGCACCCACGCCGGTGTGGACGTGCCCGACGTGTCCCTGCAGGTGGACAACGCGATCCCACTCGAGCGTGGACTCGGCTCGTCGTCTGCCGCCATCGTCGCGGGACTGGTGCTCGGTCGGGCGCTGACGGCCGTCGCGATGGGCGACCGGGAGCTGGTCGCCCTCGCCACGGAGGTCGAGGGCCACCCGGACAACGTGGCGCCCGCGATCCTGGGCGGCTTCGTCGCCTGTGCGACCGCGGCCGACGGTCGGTTGGTGGTGCGCCGCGCCCAGCCACCTGCACGCCTTGCGGTCCTGTCGGCAGTCCCCGCGACGCGCCAGAACACCGCGGCCGGACGACGCACCCTTCCCGATCACCTCACGCGTGCCGACGTCGCCGTCCAGGCGGGGCGCGCTGCGCACGTGACCGGGGCGCTCACGGGCGCATGGCCGATGGACGTCGGTGCTGCGGGCGACCTGCTGCACGAGCCGGTGCGGCTGCGGTCGATGGCCGACTCCGGCGCGCTCGTGGATGCCCTGCGAGCGGCCGGGGTGCACGCGTGGCTCAGTGGGGCCGGGCCGTCGGTCGCGGCCACTGTCCCACGTGCCGACACCGAGCTGGGTGAGCGCGCCCTGGGGCTGGCCGAGGCGCACGGGTTCGCCGGCCGCCTGCTGGACTGGGACCTCGCCGGTGCGGTCGCGTGCCCGGGTGGTGGGTGTGCGGTGTCCGGCCTCGGAGGTTGCCATGGCTGCCCACGGCAGCGACTATGGTGACCTTCGTCCGCCGCACCGATCGGTAGCGGTACACGTCGACACCACGTTCTGGCTCACGCCGTCCTGGCCCACGCCATCCTGATCCACACCCCACCCCACGGGTGAACACGGGGTGGAGGACGGGTGGACTCGCCGTCACGTCGACGATCCGCGCCCCGGCCCGCATCACGGGAGCCCACACATGAAGCTGTTCCTCGACACGGCAAACATCGACGACATCGCCCGCATCAACCGCTGGGGCGTGCTCGACGGGGTCACCACCAACCCGACGCTGGCCGCGAAGGAGGGCAAGGACTTCGCCTCCATGATCAAGGAGATCTGCGCCGAGGTCGACGGCCCCGTCAGCGCCGAGGTCGTGTCCCTCGAAGCAGACGAGATGGTCGACGAAGGCCGCCGCCTCGCGGCGATCGCCGACAACGTCGTCGTCAAGATCCCGCTGATCCCCGAGGGCCTCGCCGCTGTTGCGCGCCTGACGGACGAGGGCATCAAGACCAACGTGACGCTGTGCTTCTCGGCCACGCAGGCCATCCTCGCCGCGCGTGCCGGCGCCACCTACATCTCGCCGTTCCTGGGTCGCCTCGACGACATCGCCAACGACGGCATCGCCCTGCTCGAGGAGATCTGCGAGATCTACCAGGTGCAGGGTTACGAGACCGAGGTGCTCGCGGCGTCGCTGCGTTCCCCCCAGCACGTCGCACAGGCTGCGGCGCTCGGTGCCGACGTCGCGACGTTGCCGGCGAAGGTGTTCGACCAGATGGTCAGCCACCCCCTCACGGACTCGGGCCTGTCCCGCTTCCTCGACGACTGGAAGGCCTACCAGGCGTCGATGACGTCCTGACGGCCCCCAGCCGCCACCAGCTCCGCCCCTGACGTTTCCCTCATTCCTGCTGCACGGAGTCCGTCCATGGATCGCAGTCTCCTGGAGAAGAAGGCCCTCGCCGAACTGCGTGAGATCGCCTCGGCACTCGAGCTGACGGGCTACGCCCGAATCAAGAAGGCGGACCTGATCGACATGATCATGGGCGCCAACGGGTCGTCCGCCCCTGCCTCGTCCGAGCCCGCGGCCCCCGACGGGGACGACTCGTCCGACGACTCCGCCGACGAGGGGGACACGACGGCCTCGCGCCCGGAGCGTCGCGACGACGGTGGGCGTGGTGAGTCCCGCCGCGACGGAGGACGCGACCGCGACGACGCGCGCGACGGTGGACGCCAGCGGGCGACCGAGCGCGGTGGCAACGACGGTGACGACGGTGACGACGGTGACGACGACGGTCGCCGCAACAAGTCGCGCCGGCGCAAGAAGGGTGGCCAGCAGGGCAGCCAGCAGGGCGAGTTCGACGACGCCGAGGTGCGCGAGGGCGTGCTGGACCTCCTGCCCGAGGGCTACGGCTTCCTGCGCACGACCGGCTACCTGTCCGGCTCCAAGGACGTCTATGTCAGCCAGTCGTTCGTCCGCCGCTTCGGCCTGCGGCGGGGGGACCTGGTCGCCGGACCGATCCGCCACAACCGCAACAACGACAAGTTCCCGGCGCTCGGACGGATCGACACGATCGACGGCATGACCGTCCGTGAGCACCAGCAGGACGCACGTCCCGAGTTCGAGCAGCTGACCCCGCTGTTCCCGGACCAGCGCCTCGGCCTCGAGACGGACGACTCGCCGCTGACGATGCGCATCGTCGACGTGATGGCGCCGATCGGCAAGGGTCAGCGCGGCCTCATCGCGTCGCCGCCCAAGGCCGGCAAGACCACGATCCTCAAGCAGCTCGCCCGCGCGATCGAGGTGAACCACCCGGAGGCGCACCTGATGGTGCTGCTCGTCGACGAGCGCCCCGAGGAGGTCACCGACTTCGAGCGTGCCTGCGACGGCGAGGTCATCAGCTCGACCTTCGACCGTCCCGCCGAGGACCACACCCAGGTCGCCGAGTTGTGCATCGAGCGCGCGAAGCGCCTGGTCGAGCGCGGCCGGGACGTCGTCATCCTGCTCGACTCGATCACGCGCCTCAGCCGTGCCTACAACGTCGCCACCCCGGCGTCGGGGCGCGTCCTGGCGGGCGGGCTCGACTCGGCGGCGCTGTACCCGCCCAAGCGCTTCTTCGGAGCTGCGCGGAACATCGAGGACGGTGGCTCGCTGACGATCATCGCGACGGCCAACGTCGACACCGGCTCGCAGACGGACGAGGTGATCTTCGAGGAGTTCAAGGGCACGGCGAACATGGAGCTCCGGCTCGACCGCAACCTCGAGTCGCGTGCGTTCCCGGCGCTCGACGTCCGCGTCTCCGGGACGCGTCGCGAGGAGATGCTGCTGGCGGCCGACGACGTCGACACCGTCCGGAAGCTGCGACGGACGCTGTCGCAGATGGACGCCGGTGCGGCCTTCGAACTGTTGATCGACAAGCTCCGCCCGACGTCCTCCAACTCGGAGTTCCTCGAACGCATCGCCAAGTCCAGCATCACCTGAGCGCCCACGTGCGGTGAGCGCCCCGGCGAGCTCAGTCGCGGGACATGAACAGGCGCAGCACGTACCAGAACAGCAGGGCGAGCGAGGCGAACAGCGACATCGACGCGGCCACCACGCGGTCCGGCGGGTAGCTGTGCAGGATCTTCTGGGTGTCGTAGAGGATCGCGGCACCGGCGAAGGCGATCATGCCGACGCTGAACCACGTCCCCAGTTCGGCGCCGAACAGCACCGCACCGACGATCAGCAGGATGGCCACCACGCCGCCCCACTTGAGCAGCACGCCGAGGAAGCTGAAGTCGGCGCTGGACGTGATGGCGACGCCGGACAGCCCCGCGAACGCGAGGATCGAGATCCACCCGGCGTTGCCGATGGCCCCGGGTGCCTGCTCGTTGGCGATCCAGAGCATCGGGACGAAGAGCAGTGCCTCGGCGGCGATGAGGGCCGCGTACCCGCCGTACTGGGCTGCGGGCGTGTTCGAGCGCACCGCGAGGGTGGACGCCATCCACGACACGACCATGAAGCCGCCCAGGATCAGCAGCCAACTCGTCCCGAAGACGAACTCCGCGATCGTGTCGGCGAAGCCGGACTGGAACAGCGCGACCTCGATGGCGACGAAGGCGGCCACACCCGCCACCAGGTGGCTGTAGACGCGCTTCATGAAGGTGGCGCGGACGTCGACGTCGTAGCGGTCGACGGGCACTCCCCAGACCTGGTCAGTCACGGATCGTTGCTCCTCGTCAGTGGGTGTCCGGCCAGTGTGCCGCACCGGATCGCCGAACAACTAGCATCCGACGGTGGCCGGAAGTCGTAGGAGGGGATCGTGGATGCACGCCGTCAGGCGCGGGTGGACGGCATGCGCGATGCGCTGCGTGGCTTCCTCGACGTGGCCGAGTCGCTGGCGGACGACGACTGGGACCAACCCACCGGCTGTCCCGGCTGGTCCGTGCGCGACGTCGTCGCCCACGTGTGCGGGATGGAGGACGTCCTGACCGGGGGACCGGAGCCCGAGGTCGAGGTTCCCGACGACCTGCCGCACGTGACCAGTCCCATCTCTGCCTACACCGAGCGTCAGGTCATCGCGCTGCGGTCACTGTCGACCGAGGACCTCGTGAAGATGCTCGCCCTCGCCGTCGACCGTCGAACCCAGCAGTTGGCGGGTGACCTCGATGCGCC
>JBFJMP010000063.1:0-9283 GCA_041633895.1 Nitriliruptoraceae bacterium | reverse complement strand
GAGGTTGGCCGTCGCGCCGCCCCGCGCCTCCTTGGCGGCCGAGCGGACGAAGCCCTCGAGCGACCGCTGGGCTGCGCGTTCACGGGCGTCGGCCACGAGCGTCGACGGCGTGCCGAGCACCACGATGCGGCCGCACCGTCCCAGCCGCCGGATCATGGTGTGGAAGAAGTCGTACAGGGCCGAGGTCTGCTCGGAGGCGGTGATGCCGGTGGCGTCGAACACCAACGCGGCGTAGCGCGGGGTCGCCTCGGCGTCCGGCGGCTCGGTGTGGACGTCCACGCCGGCACCGACGAGCGCCTTCGCGACGTGGTCACCGAGGCGTCCGCCGTCGGCGCCCCCGACGAGCACCGGGCCGTCCACCAGCGGTTGGCCAGACTCGTACCGACGCAGGTCCAGTGGCTTGGGCAACCCCAGCGCGTCGGCCAGCTGGCCGATGATCGGGGCGTTGACGAGCTGTGCGTAGCGGTCTGCCATCTCAGGCCTCCAGGATCGCGACGAGTCCGTTGCCACCAGCGGCGCACACGGAGATGAGGGCACGCCCGCCACCGCGTTCGTCCAGCAGCTTGGCGGCCTGCGCGACGATGCGCGCCCCGGTCGCGGCGAACGGATGGCCGGTCGCCAGCGACGACCCGGCGACGTTCAGCTTGGAACGGTCGATCGCGCCGAGCGGCGCGTCGAGGCCGAGGCGCTCCTTGCAGAACGCGTCGTCCTCCCACGCGGCGAGCGTCGACAGCACCGTGGCCGCGAACGCCTCGTGGATCTCGTACAGGTCGAAGTCCTGCAGGCTGAGCCCGTTGCGCTCCAGCAGCCGCGGCACCGCGTAGGCGGGAGCCATCAGCAGGCCCTCGTGGCCGTGCACGTAGTCCACCGCGGCGGACTCGGCGTCGACGACGCGCGCCAACGCCGGGACCCCGTTCGCCTCGGCCCACTCGGGTGTGGCGATCAGCACCGCAGCGGCACCGTCGGTCAGCGGGGTGGAGTTGGCTGCGGTCATCGTCCCGGTCTCGGGATCACCGAACGCCACCTTGAGCTTGGCGAGCTGTTCGAGGGACGAACCGGGGCGCAGGTTGTCATCGCGCTGGAGGCCCTGGAAGGGGGTCACGAGGTCGTCCATGAAGCCGCGCTCGTAGGCGGCCGCGAGGTTGTCGTGGCTGGCGATGGCCAACTCGTCCTGGGCCTCGCGGGTGATGCCCCACTCGGCCGTGGTGATGGCCTGGTGGTCACCCATCGCCATGCCCGTGCGCGGCTCGGCGTTGCGCGGGATCTCGGGGACGAGCTGATCGGGACGCAGGCGCCCCACGAGCTTGACGTAGTCGGCCGGACCGGCGGCGCGATTGGCGTCCATCAGGATCTGGCGCAGTTCGTCGTTCACCGCGATCGGGGCGTCCGAGGTCGTGTCGGTCCCGCAGGCGATGCCGACGTCGATCTGCCCGAGGCGGATCTTGTTGGCGATGGCCACCGTGGCCTCGAGCGAGGTGTCACACGCCTTCTGGATGTCGAACGCGGGCGTCGTCGCGTCGAGCTGGCTGCCCAGCACGGACTCGCGCACGAGGTTGAAGTCGCGCGCGTGCTTCAGCACGGCGCCGCCGGCCACCTCACCGACACGCGTACCCGCGAGCCCGAAGCGGGCCACGAGCCCGTCGAGCGCAGCGGTCAGCATGTCCTGGTTGCTGGCATGCGCGTACGCGCCGTTGGAACGGGCGAACGGGATGCGGTTGCCGCCGACGACGACGGCGTCACGAGTTCCAGCCATGGTCACACCTCCGGGAGACAGCGTCCCCTGTCCGGGGACACTCCCTCAAGTGTAACCATGAGTAACATCCGCGACCAGCGAGCACCGGCCGGGGTGATGCGACCTGGCGTCAGCTGGTGACGGCCGCGACCTTCTCGCGCAGGCGCGTCGCCTCCGGTGCCGCCAGCGCCCCCTGCAGGGCGAGCATCTTGGTGATGTCCCCGTCGACCTTGATCTGCCCGGTCATGAAGGCCTGCATGCCGGCCTGCTGGTCGCCCTCCACCAGGAGGGTGCGGGCGATCTCGACCGGCAGCGTCAGCGTCACGTCGGCACCGTCGACATGGCCCTTGCCCATCGCCAACCCGCTGGTCGTGTCGATGTGGCCAGCGATGACGTCGTCGCCGGCCGTCGTCACGACCAGGTTGAGGCGAGCGTGGACGCCGGCATCGAAGTCACCGACCTCCATGCGCGCGGTCTCGACGGCGTCGAACCAGTCGTCGGAGAGGAAGGGTGGCATGGCGATGCTCCTGCGATCAGGGGGTGGTCGAATCCAAGCACGTCAGGCGAGCAGGCCACGCGCGATGTGGATGACCTGGATCTCGTCGGTGCCCGCGTAGATCTGGATGGACTTGGCGTCACGCGCCAACTGCTCGACGCGGTACTCCGACATGTACCCGTTGCCGCCGAACAACTGCACCGCGTCGAGGGCCACATCGGTGGCGGCCTGGCCGGCGTAGAGCTTGCACGCCGACGCCTCGGCCAGGCTCGGCAGGTCCTTGGCCCGGATGCGTTCGATGGTGCTGAACAGCATGTTCTGGAGGTTGACGCGGGCCACCTCCATCTTCGCGAGCTTCAGCTGGATGAGCTGGTAGTCGCCGATGGGCTTGCCCCATCGCTCGCACGTCTTGGCGTAGTCGACCGACAGGCGGAGGCACTCCTCGACGATGCCCAGCGCCATCGCGACCAGCCCGATGCGCTCCTGGACGAAGTTGGCGCGCGCCGACTCGCGTCCCGCGTCCGCCCCGGCCGACGCCGCATCCCGCGATCCCAGCAGACGGTCGGGGCCGCAGTGGACGTCCTCGAGGAACAGTTCGCCGGTCGGGGAACTGTGGAAGCCCATCTTGCGGAAGGGTGGCGACTGCGTGAGCCCGTCCATCCCACGGTCGAGCACGAACGTCATGATCGGGCGGTCGCGCCCCGGCGTGGTCCCGTCGTCGAGCTTCGCGTAGACGACGATGGTGTCCGCGTGCGGTCCGTTGGTGATGAAGGTCTTGTTGCCGTTGAGCACCCAGCCGTCACCCTCGGGCCGGGCGGTCGCCTGCATCCCGCCGAAGGCATCCGAGCCCGAGTTCGGTTCGGTGATCGCCCACGCCCCGACCTTGTCGAAGGTCAGCAGGTCCCGGGCCCATCGCTTCTTCTGCTCGACGGTGCCCATCGACATGATCGTCCCGGCGGCCAGCCCGATCGAGACACCCATCGCCCCGAGGAAGCCGGGCACGACGCGTGACAGCTCGACGTTGAGCAGGAACATCAGCCCGGCCTGGTCGCCCCCACCGCCCATGGGGTCGCCCTCCGCGTCGGCCTCCGTGTCGACGTCGGGGCCACCGTCGGCCGCGCCGTCCTCCGCTCCCTCGGCGCGGGCGATCTGGCGGTCGAAGGCGGCGGTGAGCATCGCCCCGATGCCGAAGGTCGCGAACATCTTCCGCAGCAGGTCGTAGGGCGGCATGTCCCCGTGCTCGAGGTCGTCCACGTGGGGACGGATCTCGGTGTCGACGAAGGACCGCACCGCGGCCTGGATCATCTGTTCCTGTTCGGACCACTCGTACACGGCGGCTCCTTGGCTGCGGACGGGGAGGCGGTCAGGCGCGGCGGGTCACCGCCGCGTTGGTGAGGACGGTGACGCCACGCTCCTTGACCGAGGCCTCGAGGACGACGGCGTCACCCTCGTCCCACATCCTGACGACGACGGTCTCGCCCGGGAGGACCGGTGACGAGAAGCGCACCTGGTAGCGCCCGACCAGCGCGACGTCCCCGCCGAACACGGTGTCGACGACGGCCTTGCACACGATCCCGAAGGTGCACAGGCCGTGGAGGATGGGGCGCTCGAACCCGACCGCTGCGGCCATCTGCGGGTCGGAGTGCAGCGGGTTCTTGTCACCGCTGAGGCGGTACAGCAGCGCCTGCCACGGGTCGGTCGGGCACTCGACGACGTGGTCGGGGTCACGGTCCGGCGCGACGTTGGCCGGTGCAGGTCCGGACTCGCCGCCGAAGCCGCCCTCGCCGCGGACGAAGATGCCGAAGCGGTTGGTGAACAGGGGCTCCTCGGTGGCCCTGTCGCTGGTGACGCACTCGAGGACGAGGAACGCCCCCTTGCCCTTGTCATGGATGTCGGTGACCGTCGCCTGGCTCACGACCTCACCCGTCGGCTGGATGGGCTGGTGGATCTCGAGGTCCTGCTCGCCGTGGAGGATCATCATCGGGTTGATGTCGATCCCGGGGACCTGGAGCAGCCCCATCATCGCCGCGAACACCGGGATGACCCCGAACGACGGCACGGCCTTCAGGGCGTTCTCGGTGACGTAGGCCAGCTCGTCGGTGTCCATCGGGTCACGGCCGGCGCCGATCCCGAGGTTGTAGAGGATGACGTCGTCCATCCCCCACGACGACTCGGACGGGGCGAGGCGGTGGCCGATGGCCTTGCTGGTGTCGATGGGCATCGTGCGGCTCCGGTGTGGTCGGTACGAGGTGGACGGACGTCAGCCCGCGGTCACGGCGGCCATGATCTTGCCAGCATGACCACCGGCGTTCTCCACCTCGACGCCCGCACTCATGTCGCCGATCTCGTCCCATGCCGCGGCCACGTCCTCGATCGTGTGCGTCGTGCCGAGGTTGCGACCCGGCGACTCGAAGGTGGCCACCCGCGAGATCTGGCCGCCACCGACGGCGTAGATGCGGCCGGTGTCCTCGCACTGGGGCGACGTGAGGTACGCGACGAGCGGCGCGACGGTCTCGGGACCGAGGCGGTCCTGGAGGGCCTCGGGGAAGATGTCGTCGGTCATGCGCGACCACGCGATCGGCGCGATGACGTTCGCCTTCAGGCCGTACTTCGCGCCTTCGGCGGCGAACGTGCGGGCCATGCCGACCAGTGCGTTCTTGGCGCTGGAGTAGTTGGCCTGGCCGAAGTTGCCGTACAGGCCGGCGCCGGAGGTCGTGTTCACGATGCGGCCACTGCCCGAGTCGAGCAGGTGCTCCCACGCGGCCTTCACGACGTTCCACGATCCGTACGTGTGGACCTTCAGCACCTGGTCGAAGTCCTCGGGCGTCATCTTCTTCATCGACTTGTCCCGCAGGATGCCCGCGTTGTTGACCACGGCGTCGACGCGGCCGAAGGCGTCGAGTGCCGTCTGGACGAGGCGGGTCGCGCCCTCGAAGGTGTCCACGCCGTCGTACGAGGCGACGGCGGTACCACCCGCGGCGGCGATCTCGGCAACCACCTGGTCGGCCATCGCCGCGTCGCCGCCCTGCCCGTCGCGGCTGCCACCGAGGTCGTTCACGACGACCTTCGCGCCACGCTCGGCGTGCAGCAGGGCGTGGGCGCGACCGAGGCCGCCGCCGGCACCGGTGACGATGACGACACGGCCGTCGTGGGAGATCTCGCTCATGACTGTCCTCGCAGTGACCGCGGAACGATTCCTGACGCTCCGTCAGATCGGCACCCTAGCCTCGTGGGGCCCGCGCTCCGAAGGGCGTCGAGGGTGGCGGCGCTCGCCCGAGCGACTGGCGGATTGCCCGCACGCCCGCGCAGGCGGTACGCTGGTGTAACTTCTGGTAACACCCCTTCTGGTGGCACCGTCACCTGACCATGCCGGGTTCCACCCGGCACATCGATCGGAGGCAGCACGTGAGTGCCATGGACCGCGGCATGGGTGCCGCGCTCGGGTTCGTCCGCCGCCTCGGCGGCCTCGACCTGCTGGACCGGCTCGGCATCCGCGAGTCCGTCGAACGCGTCGTGTTCAACGCGACGAAGAACGGCTTCCAGGCCGCGGGTGCCGCGAGCCGGAACTTCGCGAAGGCAGCCCAGTCGCTGCCGACCGCGAAGCGCCAGGCGCCCCGCACGCCGGCACCGCTGTTCGACCTCACACCCGAGGACGAGCAGCAGATGCTGCAGGAGGCGTTCCGTGCCTTCGCCGACGAGCAGGTGCGCCCGGCCGCACTCGCCGCGGACGCCGCCAGCGCGACCCCCGACGAGATCCTGGCCACGTCCCGTGAACTGGGCACGATGATGCTGGGCGTGCCCGCCGAACTCGGCGGCGTCGTCGACGAGCGCTCATCGATCACCGCCGTCCTGGCGATGGAGGCACTCGCCCACGGCGACATGGGCATCGCCACCGCCGCCTTCGCGCCCGCAGGCGTGGCCACCGCGCTCGCGCTGTGGGGCGACGCCGGCCAGCAGGGCCGCTACCTGCCCTCGCTGTTGGGCGACGAACCGCCGGCTGCTGCCGTTGCCGTCCACGAGCACCGGCCCCTGTTCGACCCGTTCGACCTGCGCACCACCGCCCGGCGCTCGGGCGGCGGCTACGTCCTCAACGGCACCAAGTCGATGGTCCCGTTGGTCGCGACCGCCGAACTGCTGCTGGTTGCGGCACGCCTCGAAGGATCGGGGCCGGCCCTGTTCCTCGTCGAGTCGGGCACGTCCGGCGTTCGTGTGGAGCTCGAACCGACCATGGGCGTGCGAGCCGCCGCGACCGGTCACCTGCACCTCGAGGCGGTCGCCGTCGGTGACGACGCGCTGCTCGCCGAGGGCGACCCGGCCGTCTACGCCGAGGCCATCCACCGCGCCCGCCTCGCGTGGTGCGCGATGGCCGTCGGGACCGGTCAGGCCGTCCTCGACTACGTCATCCCCTACGTGAACGAGCGCCACGCCTTCGGCGAGCCGATCAGCCACCGCCAGGCCGTGGCCTTCACGGTGTCCGACATCGCCATCGAGCTCGAGGGCATGCGGCTGACGACCCTGCGCGCGGCCTCGCTCGCCGACCAGGGCAAGCCGTTCGGCGAGGCGACCGCGATCGCCCGCCAGCTGTGCGCGACCAAGGGCATGGCCATCGGTTCGCACGGCGTCCAGTTGCTGGGCGGGCACGGCTACGTGAAGGAACACCCCGTCGAACGGTGGTACCGAGACCTGCGAGGCGCCGGCCTCGTCGAGGGAGGGCTGGTGGCATGATCAACCTCGAGGTTCCCAAGAAGTTCACCGCGACGATCGAACAGGCCCGGCTCGCTGCCGAGCACGTGTTCCGTCCCGTCTCGCGCCAGTACGACCGGGAGGAGCACACCTACCCGAAGGAACTGGACATGCTCGCCGCCGCCCTCGAAGGGCTGGAGGAGGCGGGCGAGCTCAGCGGCGCCGGCGCCAGTGGTGTGCGCCGCGAGGCCGGTGGTGACGAGAACCGCAACGGCGGCAACATGGTCACCGCCCTCGGCGCGGCCGAGCTGTGCTGGGGTGACGTCGGTCTGCTCCTGTCGATGCCACGACAGGGCTTGGGCAACGCGGCCATCGCCAGCGTGGCCAACGACGAACAACTCGAGCGCTTCGACGGCATGTGGATCGCCATGGCGATCACCGAGCCGGACGTCGGGTCGGACTCTGCGGCGATCACGACGACCGCGGTGAAGGACGGCGACCACTACGTCCTCAACGGCACGAAGATCTTCATCACCGCTGGCGAACGGGCCGACGCGCTCGTCGTCTGGGCGACGCTGGACCCGTCGCTCGGTCGCGCGGCGATCAAGAGCTTCCTGGTCGAGAAGGACACACCCGGCCTGAGCTTCGTCCGGGTCGAGGACAAGCTCGGCATCCGCGCGTCGGACACCGCCCAGTTCGTGCTCGAGGACTGCCGGGTGCCGGCCGAGAACCTCCTCGGCGACCCCGAGATCCGCACCGAGATCTCGTTCGCCGGGGCGATGCAGACCTTCGACAACACGCGTCCGCTGGTCGCCGCGATGGCCCTCGGCGTCGCGCGTGCATCGCTGGACCGCACACGGGAACTGTTCGCGGACGCCGGGGTCGAGGTCGACCACGACCGGCCTGCGGCCAACCAGCCCAACGCGGCCGCCCGGCTGCTGGCGATGGAGGCCGACTACGAGGCCGCGCGCCTGCTGACGATGCAGGCCGCGTGGATGGCGGACAACAGCAAGCCGAACTCGCTGCAGGCCAGCTACGCCAAGGCCAAGGCGGGCCGTGCCTGCGTGGACATCGCCCTCGAGTGCGTCGCCCTGTGCGGCTCGGTCGGGTACGGCGAGGACGAACTGCTCGAGAAGTGGGCCCGCGACGCGAAGATCCTCGACATCTTCGAGGGCACCCAGCAGATCCAGTTGCTGATCATCGCCCGCCGCCTGCTCGGCCTCAGCAGCGCCGAGCTGAAGTGACCGCGCGCGCTCAGCCGGACAGCGCCGCCACGAGGTCGTCGTGCGCGGCGTCCAGCAGGCGCCGGCGATTGGCCTCGCTGACGTGGCCGAGGACGTAGGCCAGTTCCTCGACGAGTTCGTGCTCCACGGCCGCAGCGACCACCGCGAGCACCTGCTCGTCGCTGAGGTGGGTGGCCACCGGGTCGAGCACGTCGGTGTCCTCCGAGTGGAACGCGATGAGGATGACGTCGTGCCCGTCCTGCACCAGCCCGATGACGTGCGGGATGTGCTCCGGCAGCAGGCCGGCGAGCATCCGCCCGAGGGCGACGTGGTCACGTCGGGCGATGACGATCTCCGCGACGGGCAGGATCACCTCGATCGGCATCCCGCGCATGATCGGCTTGGCCCGCACGGGATCCATGAACGGTGAGCAGTCCGCGATGAACTCGTTGGGCAGCTGCGGCAGCAGCTTCAGCGCCCGGTCCGCCGACAGCTCCGTGGCGGTGCGGCCGAGGACGAGCGGGCTGAAGTGGCGCATCGCGATGCGCGCGGTGATCGGGTTCGGGACGAGGCGCGCCGCGAGCTCGAGGCGCTGGAACACCGGCCGGAACTTCTCGTCGAGGGCGTGGTAGACGACGCGGCGGAGCTGTGCGAGGTCGTCGGCCGCGAACCGCATGAGGAAGTCGAGGTCCTCGGGGTCGCAAGCCAGCTCCTCGGCCAGCTTGCGCACCTCGGCATGCACCATCAGGTCCACGGTCAGACCCCCAGGATCTTCTTGACGGGCCCGCGCAGCGGACGCGGGACCAACGTCAGGCCCTCGTCGATCGACTCCTCGAGCTCGTCCTTGCGCCGGTCCACCGCGCGGTGGAAGAGCTCGGCGAGTCGGGTCGCCTCGTCCGGCGTCAACTCGTCGACGAAGGCGGGCAGGTCGCTGCGCGCGAACCGACCACGATGGCACATCGCGTCGATGGGGTCGTTGCTCATGCCTCGTCCTCCTCCGGTGCGGTCGGCATCGCCGCCTCGAGCGCGTCCAACGCCGCGGGAATGCGGTCGACCATCTGGTCGACGTTGGGGACGAGCTCGGGAACCGTGATGAAGCCGACGTCCACACGGTCGATGTAGCTGAACATCGTGACGTTGAGCGCCACG
>JBFJMP010000062.1:0-9299 GCA_041633895.1 Nitriliruptoraceae bacterium | reverse complement strand
CGGCGACGACCTCGCGGACGCGGTCCAGGTCGGTCAGGTCGGCGAGGTGGACGCTCACCTCCGTCGAGGGGTTCACCTCGGTGATCCGGGCGACGGTCGCGGCGGCCTTGGTCTGCGAGCGCACGATGATGCGCAGGGACGCACCAGCCCGAGCCAGGCCGAGCACCGTCGCGAGTCCGAGGCCGGAGTTGGCCCCGGTGACCAGCACCGTGCGTCCGGTGCCGGGCAGATCCTCGATCGGCGTCCAGTCGTCGACGCGCGCGCGCACGGCTGGGCCGATGCGCGAGAAGGAGCCGACGACGGTGGCCTCGAGCGCCGCGTCGACGACGCGAGCGATGCCTCCGGGGCTGCGCATGGGGGTGTCCTCGTCTCGTGGATCATGGCATGTGTCCGGGTTCGGCGCCGAGGGGCGGCCGGGACGGGTCAGGTCCACGACGGGACCTGTGGCGGTGCCCGCTACGGTGCGCTCGCTCGCGCGGTTAGCTCAGCTGGGAGAGCATCGCCCTTACAAGGCGAGGGTCGGCGGTTCGAGCCCGTCACCGCGCACGAACGCACCGGAGGTTGCCGTGACCGATCGCGTGGCCGACTGGATCGGCCTGGTCCACGACCTGTATCCGCCGTCCCACGCCGAATCGTGGGACAACGTGGGGCTGCAGGTGGGCGACCCGGCATGGCCGGTGGATCGCGTCGTCGTGGCCCTCGACGTCACGGGCGACGTCATCGCCGAGGCAGCCAGCGCCCCGGGCACGCTCGTGCTCGCGCACCACCCGTTGCTCTTCCGCCCGCTGGGGCGCCTGACGCCGGACACGGCGTCGGGGCGCATCGCGTTGGCGGCCGCGTCGCAGCGGGTGGCCGTCGCGGCGGCCCACACCAACCTGGACGTCGCGGACGACGGCGCGGGGACGTCCGATCCGGTGGTGCGCCTGCTCGACCTCGTGGACGTGCGGCCCCTGGTCGCCGAGGTTCGCGACGGGCGCCGCTGCAAGCTCGTGACCTTCGTCCCGGAGGCCGACGTCACGGCGGTCCTGGATGCGCTCGCCGCGGCGGGTGCGGGAACGATCGGGGCCTACGACCGCTGCGCCTTCAGCGTCGCCGGCACGGGAACGTTCCGGCCGGGCCCCGAGACGAGCCCGCATCTGGGCGAGGTCGGTGTCACCAACGAGGTCGCCGAGCACCGCGTCGAGATGGAGTTGCCACGCAGCCGTGCCGGGGCCGTCGTGGCCGCGCTGCTGGCCGCCCACCCCTACGAGGAGGTCGCCTACGACCTCGTGCCGCTGCTGGACGGGGGCACACACGGGCTGGGACGCATCGGTCGGCTCGAACAGCCGACGGCGCTGCGTGCCCTCGCGGCCCGGATCCGGGACGAGCTCCCGGCACCCCATCTGCGTTGGGCGGGGGAGCCGGATCGCGTCGTGCACACCGTCGCGGTCTGTGGGGGAGCGGGCGACAGCCTGATCGGGGCGGCTCTGGGGGCGGGCGCGGACGTGTTCGTCACCGGCGACCTGCGTCACCACGTGACCCTCGACGCGCTCGAACTGGGCATGGCGATGGTCGACGCGGGACACCATGCGACCGAGCACGCGGCGATGCCGAGCTGGATCAGCCGCCTGCGCACGGCAGCAGGCGAGCGTGGCCTCACGGCACCGGTGCTAGCGTCGGGCGTCGCGACCTCCCCGTGGCGCTGAGGGTGGCGCCGACGCACGACCGACCGAACAGGTGACCTCCGTGGCCGACCCGACGTCCGAGCAACTCGACCAGCTCCTGGCGCTCGCCGACACGGATGGTCAGATCCGGCGTAAGCGCAAGCAGCTCGACGGCCTTCCCGAACAGCAACAGCTGGACGAGGCCGAGGCCGAACTCCGTGAGCTGGTCGAGGAACACGGGGACCGCTCCCTCGAACGCGACCGCATCCAGGCGCTGGCCTCCAAGGAGGACCGCGAGGTCGACATCCTCCGCGAGCGCCTGTCGGCCGAACAGCAGCGCCTCTACGGCGGCGACATCACCAACGCCAAGGAACTCGACTCGATGAAGGCCGAGATCGCGGCCGTCGAGGAGCGGATCGACCAGCACGAGACGGCTGAACTCGAGGCACTCGAACAGGTCGAGGCCATCGAGTCGGAGATGGCGGAGTTGACCACGCGCGCCGACGAGGCGCGGGTGCGCATCGCCGAGCTGACCGAGGCGCGCGACACGTCGGCCAAGGCGCTGCTCGCCGAGATCGCGGAGCTCGAGGTGTCCCTGGCCGCCCAGCGCGACCCGCTGCCCGACGACCTGCTGGCGCGCTACGACGGCTCGGCAGCGACGTACGGGGCGCTGGCGATCGGTCGCCTCGAGGGTGACGGCTGCACGGCGTGCGGGATCACCCTGTCCTACGCCGACCTCAACGAACTTGTCGAGGGACCGCCGCTGTCGACCTGCCCGTCCTGCGGTCGCCTGATCGTCGTCTGAGCAGACGCGACTCGAGTCGTTACGCGGCGGGGTGGTGGATCTCGACGTGTGCGTCGTCCGTGTCGGGGGCGAGGCCGATCTCGTCGGGTCCGTGCTGCTTGGCGGCCAGACGGGCGTGGTCGGCGGCACGCAGCAACGACATCTGATCGGGGATGTCGACCGAGGCCGCACAGCCGTAGTAGGCGTGCACCCGGAAGGCCTGGCCGTCGGGCAGGGTCACGGTCTCCTCGGCCAACTGCGCGGACAGCCGTCGGGCCGCGGCCAACGCCCCGTCCCGGTCGGCGCCCACCAGGGCCACGGCGACCTCGTCCGAGCCCAGCCGCGCCAGCAGGTCCTCCCGCTTGGTCACGCGCCGCAGCACGTGTCCGAGGGCGCGCATCGCCTCGGTCCCGGTGACGTGGCCGTACTGCTCGTTGAGGCCCCGCATCCCGGCGATGTCGGCGATGAGGATGGCGTAGGGGACATCGGCATCACGCAGGGCTCGCAGCGCGTCGTAGAACGCCCGCACGTTGAGGAGGCCGGTGATGGAGTCCTCCTCGCGGTTGCGCCTGCGGGTCTCCTCGTAGCGTCGCAGCACGACGCCCACGCCTGCCGCAGCGATGGTGCTCGCCATCAGGCCGCCGGCTCGCAGGAGCGGCGTGAGCGGGGACGCCGAGGCCTCGTCGACGACCACGTCGGCGATGCCGAACCCGATGGCTGCGGCGCCGGCGACCCAGACCGCGGGGAGGCCGACGGCAAGTCCGGCCACGGCGAGCATGACCAGGGCCAGCCACGCCCCGGCCTGGGCATCGAACACGGCATGGGCCGTGACTGCCGCTGCACTCACGGCAGCGGCGGCCGGCAGCACCAGTCGGTGGTCGCGCAGGTCGGCCTCGAGCCTGACGAGTCGATCTGCAGCGTCGGTGGTGAGGTCCTGGCGCGACATGGCGAGTCCTCCCAGCAGCGGTCCCTCAGGTCCTGTCGGCCACTGCGCGCAACAGGTCAAGCACGTCGGACGGCGTGCGCACACGGTGTCCTGCAGCCGTGTCGCGCCCCTCGTCGTCGACGACGACGGTCGTCGCCGCATGGGCGTTGGCGGCGACGAACGCATCCTCGTCCGTCACGTCGTCACCGATGACGACGACGTGGAGGTCGGGGAAGTGGGCGACGAGGCGATCGACGACCGTGCCCTTGTCGATGCCGGCAGGGCGCAGTTCGGTCACCGCCTTCCCGTCGGTGACCTCGAACCCGGGGCCTGCCTCGACGTGTTCGTCGAGGCAGCGACGGACCTTCAGCAGCACGATGCCGGGGTCGGCCACCATCCGGTGGTGCACGGCGATGGAGGCAGGCTTGCGTTCGACGAGCCAGCCCAGTTGCGGGTCGATGATGGTGCGCAGGTCCGCCTCGACCTCGTCGAGGGTCGGCGCGACGGCGTCGAGGTCGACGAGCGAGGTGATGGTCCCGTCCGCCTCGGCGAACTCCGCGCCGTGGCCGCCGACGAGCATCACCCCGTCGGGGGTGTGCAGGCGACGGCGCAGGTCTCGGATCGGTCGTCCGGAGACCACCGCGACACGGGCGCGCGCGGCCAGGCGTTCGAGCACCTCCTCGGCTCCCGCCACGGGCGCGGCGGCGTCAGGGGTGTCGACGATCTCGCTGATGGTCCCGTCGAAGTCCACGAGGAGCAGCAACTCCTCGGTGGCGGGGAGGCTCGCGAGGATGTCGTCCGTCGCGGTCATCGAGGCTCCTGACATCGTGGCGGTGCGAGGGGGGAGGGCCCTCAGGCGGTGATCGTCGTGAGTTCGCGCTGCACCCACGCGAACACGTCGTTGCGGGCCACGAGGTCGGCCATGGCCCGGGTGCGTGTGCGTCGGTCGTCTGCATCGAAGCGCAATGCCTGCTCCATGAGCAAGGACAGGCTCTCGACGTCGAAGGGGTGGCACAGGAGTGCGTCGTCGCCGAACTCCTCGGACACCCCGGCGAACTCGGACAACAGCAGCACGCCCGACTCGCCCCCGGCCGCCTGGACGGTGACGAACTCCTTGGCGACGAGGTTCATGCCGTCCTTGAGCGGCGTGACGCACATCACGTCGGCGAGGCGGTAGTAGGCGGCCAGGCGTTCGGGGCGGATCGAGCGGTAGAGGTAGTGGACGGGCACGTCCTGGCCGGGTTCGGTGAACCGGCCGTTGATGTGGCCGACCATCAGCTCGACCTGCTCGCGCAGTTCCTGGTACTCGGTGACGTCGTCGCGGGACGGCACGGCGATCTGGACGAAGGCGAACCGCTCGCGGAGGCCCTCGTCGCGTTCCAACAGGCGTTCGATGGCCTGCAGGCGGTGCCGGATGCCCTTGGTGTAGTCGAGGCGGTCCACGCCCAGGAACACGGCACGGCCGGCGAACTGCTCGCGGAGCTCCGCCAGTTCGGATTCGGTCTGGGGCTGGGTGGCCAACTCGGCGAACGCGCCGGCGTCGATGGAGATGGGGTGCGCCGACGTGTGCACGGCACGGCCGTCGGGCAGGTAGATCGTGTTGCCGGACACGGTGACGTCACGACGTGCCCGCTGGACCGAACGCACGAAGTTGGCGCGGTACCACTCGGTGTGGAAGCCGATGGCGTCGGCGCCGAGGAGGCCGTCGAGCAGCGCGTCGCGCCACGGCAGCCTGGCCACCAACTCGGGCGGCGGGAAGGGGATGTGGAGGAAGAAGCCGATCCGGGCACCGGGTGCCAGCAGTCGCAGCGACCGGGGCGCCAGCATCAGGTGGTAGTCGTGCACCCAGAAGACGGGATCCAGGTGGGCGAACTCGGCGGCGGCCTTCGCGAAGCGTTCGTTGATGTCCTGGTAGGCGTGCCACCACGACCGGTCGATGACGGGTTCCTGCAGGAGGTCGTGGAACAGCGGCCACAGCGTGCGGTTGGCGAAGCCGTCGTAGTAGTCCTCGACCTCGGACTCCGTGAGCGCCACGGGACGCAGGCGCGCGTCGAACCCGTCCACCGTGTCGGGGACGTCGTCCGCGCCGCCGTCCCACGCGACCCAGTAGCCGTCGACCTCTTCGACGACGGGGCGCAGGGCGGTCACCAGGCCGCCGGCACTGGGTCGCCACTCGTCGCCGGCCCGCGTCACGGGCAGGCGATTCGCGAGCACCACCAACGGGCGTCCGTCGAGGCCGTTCACCGGGTGACTCCGCATCGGTCGTTGGGTGTCGTGGGGGATGGTGGCCACCGTAGCGACCCGACTCGCGCCGACACCGTCGTCGGGACGTACGATGGTGTCGTCTCGGGAGGAGATGGTGAAGGCGGCCGCGTCACGGTCACCGTGGCGAGGAACGTCCGGACTCCACAGGGCAGGGTGCTGGGTAACTCCCAGGCGGAGTGATCCGCGGAAAGCGCAACAGAGAGCAGACCGCGTCGCAACGCGACGTAAGGGTGAAAGGGTGGTGTAAGAGACCACCGGCGCGGCGGGCGACCGTCGCGGCCAGGCATGCCCCACCCGGAGCAAGGCCAAGCAGGGACGATCGACGGCCCGTCGGTTCGAGTCCCGGGTCGGCCGCTCGAGGCGGTGAGCAATCACCGTCCCAGACAGATGGTCGCCCCCGAGATTCGTCTCGGGAACAGAATCCGGCGTACGGACATCTCCTCCCGAGACACACACACGCCAGACACACACCCGCCCCGCCAAGGACCCCGGAGCCTGCACGTGCAACGACGAGTCGCCGCACTGGTCGCCGCACTCGTCCCGGCGGTGATGGTGGCAGCCGCGTGCACGTCGGACGCGCCAGACCCGGTCACGGACCCCGCGCCGTCGATGTCGGAGTCCGTCGTTGCCCTGACCGCCCCCGACGGCGCCGTCACGTCCGGCGTCGCGACGTCCGACGGGGTCGTGCTCGGTGGGGCACCACTGGGCGCCGCACCCCTTCGCATCCCGACCGGCCAGGTCATCCGGTGGGTGGCCGGGGCGCCGCTCGCCGACGGCCGTGTGCTCTGGGTCGTCGTGTCGGACGTCGACACGGCGCTCGGGATCGTCGTCGACGGTGACGGGGGCGCGGCGTCGATCGACCTGGGGCACTGGGATGCTGCGCGCCCGCCGACGCTCGTCGTGGGCGCCGACGGGGACTGGGAGCTCGTGGACCCGGCCGGCGTCGGCGCGTCGGCGTCGATCCTCGTGCTCGACGACGGGACGCCGGTCGCCGTGACCGCCGACGGCGCACTGCGCCTGGGCGACGACGAGCTGCCGGGTCCGTACCTGCCGGACGCCCACCCCGTCGCGGTCGCCGACGGCCGCATCGCCGTGCTCGCCGGACCGACCGACGCGTACGGCCACGGGGTCATCGGCGACCGCCTCGAGGCCAGCGCGGTCCACGTCGTCGACGTGGCGGATCGCGCCGTCTCGGCGGTCCTCGCGCCGGAGGACGGCCGCGTGATCGAAGGCGTCACCGTGCGGGTCGGCGACGTGGACGGGGACCGCGGCCCGGACCTCGTCGTCACCACGTCCGGGGCCGGCGACGGCGCCCGGGTCGAGGCCTGGGAGGTGGACGGGGATCGACGGTGGACAGGGGAGCCCCTCGGGCAGGACGGTCGCTGGCGGCACGTGGTGGCCGTCACCGCCGGCGACGCCGGCGACCAGGTCATCGAGGTCGTCATGCCCCACGCCCTGCACGACGTGGCCGCGCTCGCGGCCGACGGGGATCGCCTGGTCGAGGTGGCGAGCGGCAGCCTCGCCTTCGGGTCCCACGCCATCGGGTCCCGGGACATGGAGGGGGCGGCGATCGCGCCGCTGACCACCGCCCGGGACGTGGTCGGTCCGTCCCCGCGGCGGGGGATGGTCGTGGCCCGGTCCTGGGACGGGACGACGTTCGGTGACGAGGTGGTGCTGGTCGACGTGGCACCGACGTCGAACATGGCCGCCGTGGACGCCCACGGCATCCGCGCGCTGGCGGTCGGCCTCGCTGGCGGGGACCTGGCGGTGTGGGGTGGCCCCGGCCGGTGACGCCGCGCCTCCAGCGGCCTCGTACGATCGTGTCCACCGTCTCCACATCCGCCAGCCAGGATCCCTGCCGTGACCGAGTCCGCCTTCCTCGCCGCGTGTCGCGGTGACGCCCACGACGTGATGCCCGTCTGGTTCATGCGCCAGGCGGGGCGTGCGCTGGCCGAGTACCGCGCCATCCGGGAGCAGCACTCGTTCGACGCCGTCGTGCACACCCCGGAGCTCGCGGCCGAGGTCACCTTGCAGCCCGTGCGGCGGTACGGCGTCGACGCGGCGATCCTCTTCTCGGACATCGTGACCCCGATCCAGGCGATCGGCCTCCCGATCGAGATCCGTCCGGGTGTCGGGCCCGTGCTCGACGAACCCATCCGCCGTCGTGCGGACATCGACCGCCTGCGCCCCATCGAGCCCGAGGTCGACGCCCCGTACGTCCTCGAGACCGTGCGCATCCTCGCGAAGGAGCTCGATGTCCCGCTGATCGGGTTCGCGGGCGCGCCGTTCACGGTGGCCAGCTACCTCGTCGAGGGCCGGCCGTCCAAGAACTACGAGCACACCAAGGCGCTGATGTACGGCGACGAGTTGAGCTGGGCCCGCCTCATGGACGTGCTGTCCGACATCGTCGCGACGCACCTGCGTGCTCAGGTCGAGGCGGGCGCGCAGGCCGTCCAGCTCTTCGACTCGTGGGCCGGCGCGCTGGATCCGGCCGACTACCGCCGCTACGTCCTGCCGTGGTCGCGCCGCATCTTCGACCAGTTGGCGGACCTCGACGTCCCGCGGATCCACTTCGGGGTGGGCACGGGCGAGCTCCTCGGCCTCATGGCCGAGGCGGGCCCGGAGGTCGTCGGCGTCGACTGGCGGGTGCCGATCGAGGTCGGGCGCGCCCGCATCCCGGCCGTGACGGCGACCCAGGGGAACCTCGACTCGACGGTCTGCCTGGCTCCGTGGCCGGTCGTGGAGCAGCGGGTCCTCGACCTCCTGGACCGGATCGGGGACCGCCCCGACCACGTGTTCAACCTCGGTCACGGCGTCCTGCCGCCCACGGACCCGGATGTCCTCGCCCGCATCGTCGAACTCGTCCACGAGCACGGTCGGACCGGAGCCACGGCATGACCCGTCGCGTCCTCGTCGTCGGCGCCGGCGTGGCCGGGTTGGCCGCCGCGTGGACGCTCGACCGCTGGGGCCTGGACGTCACCGTCCTCGAGGTGTCGGACCGGGTCGGCGGCAAGCTGCGCTCGGGGCAGGTCGCCGGCATCGAGATCGACATCGGGGCGGACGCCTTCCTCGCCCGCCACGGCGCGGCCACCGAGCTGGCTCGTGCTGCCGGACTGGGCGATGACCTCGTGGAGCCGGCCACCGGACAGGCCTGGTTGTGGTCGCGTGGCGCGCTGCGGCCACTGCCCGCCGGGACCGTCCTCGGCGCCCCGACCGACCCGATCGCGTTGGTCCGATCGGGCGTCCTGTCGCCGACGCAGGTGGCCCGTGCCGCCCTCGAACCGTTGGTGCCGTTCCGCTCCCGGCCGGGGGACCGCTCGGTCGCCGACGTGGTTGCGGAGCGCTTCGGTGCCGGTGTCGTCGATGCCCTGGTGGAACCGCTGCTCGGCGGCGTGTACGCCGGCCGGCCGGATCGGTTGTCCGTCGACTCGACCGCGCCGTTGATCGGCACGTCGGCACGTGAGGACCGCAGCCTGCTGGTCGGCCTGCGCCGACGCCGCACGACCGGGACCGGGCCGGTCTTCCAGTCCCTGCGTGGTGGCCTCGCGAGCCTGCCAGAACGCCTTGCCGACGACCTCGGGGAACGGGTGCGCCTGGGCGTTGGTGTCCGCGCCCTCGCCCCGACGGGCGGCGGGTGGAGCGTGGAGGACGACACGGGTGCGACCCACGACGTCGACGTGGT
>JBFJMP010000061.1:0-9347 GCA_041633895.1 Nitriliruptoraceae bacterium | reverse complement strand
GGTGCTGGCGTTCGGGGCGCCGGTCACCCACGGGGACGACCGGCGGCGGGCGGTCGCCGCCGCGCAGGACCTGCGCGCGGCCCTTGGGGACCGCGCGCGCATCGGCGTCCACGCCGGACGGGTGTTCGCCGGGCTGTTCCGAGGCAGCGTGTTCTCGGTCTACAGCTACATCGGGGACGTGGCGAACACCGCCGCGCGACTGATGGGGGCGGCGCGGCCCGGCCAGGTGCTCGTCGGCGCCCCTGCCGCGCGTGAACTCGACCGCCGCTTCCAGCTCGACCCGCTCGAACCGCTGCGACTCAAGGGCCTCGACGCGCCGGTCGCCGCATCCGAGCTGTTGCCGGCCGCGGCCACGAACCAGGCGCTCAGCGAGCCACGCTACGAGCTCCCGCTGGTGGGGCGCGAGCGCGAGCGCGATGCGATCCGGGACGCGCTGGACCGGGTGCGGGCAGGCCGTGGCGAGATCCTGTCGATCGTGGCCGACCCCGGCCTCGGCAAGTCGCGCCTGCTCACCGCGGCGATCGGTCACGCGGTGCGCCGTGGCTTCGTGGTCGTGGCCGGCGAGTGCACGCCCCACGGCACGGCCACCCCCTACCTGCCGTGGCAACCGATCCTCCACGAGCTGCTCGGCGTGCCGCTGGGGGCACCCGACGACGTGCGCGCAGGCGCGCTGCTCGCCGCCCTCCGGGCCGGCGCGCCGCAGGCCGTGCCGCTCGCGCCCCTCGTGGCCGAGGCGCTCGACCTCGCGTTGCCCGACACCGACGTCACACGCGAGATGCCGACGCCGGTCCGGCGGCAGGTGCGCCACCAGGTGCTGGCCGGCGTCCTCGGTGCGCGGGCCGCAGCCGGCCCGTTGTGCCTCGTCATCGAGGACTTCCACTGGATCGACAGCTCGTCGCGTGACCTGCTGCAGGACCTCACCCCCGTGCTCGCCGACCTGCCCGTGCTCGTGCTCGCGGCGTTGCGACCGCTGGAGCTGGGGGAGCGCATCGAGCGGCCCGACGGCGACGTGATCGAGCTCGACGAACTCGATCCCGAGGCCTCCGAGCGCCTCGCGGTGCAGGTGCTCGAGCACCTCGGTGACGGGCCTGCCGATCCCGACGACGTGGAGGCGGTGCTGTCGCGTGCCGGCGGCAACCCCTTCTTCATCGAGGAGCTGGCCCGCGAGCTCCGCACGGGCGACGCGACCGAGCTGCCCACGAGCCTCGAAGGCTTGATCCTGCACCGCATCGACGGGCTGGCCGAGCGCCGCCAGCGCACCGTGCGCATGGCCAGCATCATCGGTCGCCGGTTCGCGACCGCGGTCCTGCGGGGCGCCTACGCGGACACGCTGGCCGCCGACGACCTGCCAGCCGACCTCGACGGCCTCGAGGCCAGCGGGCTGGTCGTCGTCGACACGCCCGAGCCCGACGAGGCCTACCTGTTCCGCCACGCGTTGGTCCGCGAGGTCGCCTACGAGACGCTGTCCTACGGCCTGCGCGAGCGCCTCCACGAGCAGGTCGCGGCCTTCCTCGAGGCATCGGTCGACACCCCGCCGGTGGAGTTGTTGGCGTTCCACTACGCCCGCACCGCCAACACCGAACGTGAGGGCCACTACCGCCGGTTGGCCGCCGAGCGGGCGATCCGCGCCGGCGCGTTCGTCGACGCCCTGGAGCACCTCGACCGGTCGCTGGAGGTCCTCGACACCAGTGGCGAGGCCCCCGCCACCCTGGCCGAGGAGCTCGAGATCCAGCTGCTGCGGGGGACGGCGCTGCAGATGCTGCACGGGCAGGGGTCGTCGATCGCGAAGGCGGCCTACGACCGAGCCCGCGAGCTGACGCAGCTGCTGCCACCCGGGCCCGAGACGGGCCGGGCGGTGTTCGGCCTGTGGGCCTACTACCTCTTCCAGGGGCAGATGGGGCCGGCCGCTGAGCTCGCCGACGAGGCGGTGGCCCTGACCCGCCACGCCCCCGACCCGTCGTTGCAGGTGATGGCCCACCTGACGGTCTCGCAGACCCACTTCTGGACCGGTCAGTTCGACCGGCACGTGGCCGCGACCGAGGCCGTGTACGCCGGATACGACCCTGCGCTGCACGAGTCCTACATCACCCAGTACACGCAGAACCCCCGCTTCACCGCCGCGTCGGGACACATCACCTCGTTGTGGCAGCTCGGCCGACTGGACGATGCGCTCGCCGAGCTCGAGCGGGGTCGCGCCGACGCGCACGTCCTGCAGCACCCGTTCTCGCTCGCGCTCATCGAGATCAACACACCCGTCCTCGCCTACTGCCGCGGGCTCGGACACGAGGCCGTCCAGGCGGAGGCCGAACGTCTGCTCGACCTGGTCGGTCCGATCGGCAATCCGGTCTACATCGCCTGGGCGCACACCAGCCTCGGGTATGCCGCCGTGCTGCGCGGTGAGCACGACGCCGGGATCGCGCAGATGCAGGCGCAGTTGGAGGCCACGACGCGGCTCGAGGCCCACATGTTCGATCCCGTCGCCGCGGCGATGATCGCCGACGCGCTGCGACGCGCCGGGCGGTTCGACGAGGGCATGGCGCTGCTCGACCGCATGACGCCCGTGTTCGCGGCGGGTGGGCGCGTCACGTGGGACTGCGAGCACGCGAAGTTGCGCGCCGAGCTGCTGCTCGGTCGCGAGCCCGACGCGACCGCGGTGCCGCTGGCCCTGCTCGACGAGGCCGTGGCGGTCGCCCGCACCCACGGGACCGTCGGCTCGGATCTGCGCGCCGAGCTGGTGCGGTCGCGCCTGCGCCGGCAGCTCGGTCACGACGACTGGCGCGACGACCTGGTCGACGTGCTCGCGCGGCTGCCCCAGGGCCACGACGACCCGGTGCCGACCGCCGCCCGCGAACTGCTGGCGGGCTGAGGACTCCACCACACGGAAGACGCCCAGATGAGCTCGGACATCCCCGCCCCGGACCTCGACGTCCAACGCCTGCGCGACGGCTTCACCGGTCGGGTCGTGCTGCCCGGCGACCGCACCTATGACCTGTTGCGGATGCCGTTCAACACGCGGCCCGACCCACATCCGAGCGCCATCCTCCGGTGCTTCTCGGAGGACGACGTCCGCAGCGCCGTCGACCTCGCCGTGGCTGCGGAGCTGCCCGTCACCGTGCGCGGCGGTGGGCACGGTGCGGAGGGGTGGTGCTCGATCACCGGCCAGGTCGTCATCGACCTCTCCGGGATGCAACAGGTGGAGGTGGACCTCGACGCCGAGGTGGTGCACGTCAGCGGCGGCGCACGGTGGGGGCAGGTCGACCTCGCCACGTACCCGTGGGGCTACGTCGCGCCGGGGGGCGCGTGCACGGACGTCGGGGCGGCGGGGCTGACCATGGGCGGTGGCATCGGCCCGGTCACGCGGACCTGGGGGATGACGATCGACAGCCTCGTCGAGGCCCGCGTCGTGACGTCTCGGGACCAGGCGGTCGTCGTGGCGGACGCCGACACCGAGCCGGACCTGTTCTGGGCGCTGCGCGGTGGTGGGGGCGGCAACTTCGGGGTGGCGACCCGGTTCAGCTACCGGATGCATCCCGTGCGGCCGGCGGCCCTCGGCGGGATCCTCGTGTTCGCATGGGACGACATGGAGGCCCTCTGGCGGGCGTACCGCGACTGGATGCAGGCCGACCCGGATCCCCGGTTGCTGGTCAACCCGATGGTGGTGTGGATGGGCCCGGATCCGGGGTGCGCCCTCATGACGTACTACAACGGCGACCCGGACACTGGCATGGCCGTGCTCGGCGACCTGCTCGGTGGCCTGCAGCCGGTGACCGGCCCGCTGGAGCAGTCGCTGCAGTTGACGACGTTGCCGGCCTTCACCGGCGGAGGCGAGACCACGGCGTGGCCGGGCACGTCGCAGTACTGGCGCAGCGGATTCCTCGACAACGACTTCCCGGACGAGGCGATCAGCACCGTCAAGGAGTGGTTCCTGCGATGCCCGATGCCGCCGACCGGGACCAACCACCCGGCGGCGGGAACGGGTCTCGCACCCCAGTGGCGCAACGACATCAGCTTCGCGTTCATCGAGTCGCTCGGCGGCGCGATGGGCGAGGTGCCGGTCGCGGACACCGCGTTCTTCTGGCGCGACCAGGTGTTCTCGTTCACGGTGATCGCCGTCTTCGATCCTGCGCTGCCGGAGTGGGCCGAGCAGTCCCGCGAGTGGGCGTTCGGCTTCCGTGCCGCGATGGAGCCCTACATGTCGGGCGGGGTGTACGCGAACTACGTCCAGGCGGACCTGCCCGACTTCGGCGCCGCCTACTACGGCGACCACTACCCGCGCCTGCGCGAGATCAAGGCGACGTACGACCCGACCCACACGTTCCGGTTCCCGCAGGACCTGCGCTGACCGGACCCGTCAGCGACGAAGGGGCGGTTCGCGACGTGGCACCAGTGTCGCGCCCACGGCCAGGGCTGCGGTGACGGCGACCACCATGCCGAGGCTGGTGGGGTCGAGGCTGCTCGTGCCGGCGTGCCCTGCCAGCGCAAGCCCGACGCCGGTCGGGAGGGCACCCGCGACCACCGCGGCCAGGAAGCGGCCCGGTGGCATCCGGGTGGTGCCAGCGACGATCGCCGTCGACTCCGCGAGCAGGGGGACCGGACGCGTCAGCACGATCGCCGCCGCCCCCCAGCGCGCGACGAGACGTCGGGCGCGTGCGGCATCGGGTCCGCTGGGCTCGCGTCCGACGCGGGCACCGAGCACGTAGCCCACGGTCGCCCCCGCGACGACCCCGAGGGTCCCCGCGACCGCGCCCAGCACCGGGCCGAGCGCAGCGCCCGACGCGATCAGCACCGCGGAGGACGGGACGGGCAGGACCACGTCGGCGGCCAGCAGGCCGATGACGACCGCCATGGCGAGCCCGACGCCCCCCGGGAGGGCGGGGGCGTGCTCCCACCCACCGAGGGCCGTGGCGATCGCGAAGGGCACGAGCAGGATGAGGGCAACCAGCCCCAGCCGACGCACGAGCAGCCCCACCGCGGTGACCCTTCGGCCGTCGCCACACGGGATCGGCTGAGCGTAGGCGGTGGCGGACCACCTGAGTACGCTGCTCGGTCCGCGGGGCGGATGGGGAGGGGTGGTCATGTCCGACGACCAGCAGGCGGATCCCACGCGGTCGATCGCGGAGTCGATTGCGAGCGCGGCACCGCATGTCCCCGTGACCATGGACGACTGCGACCACGTGGTCGGGCCGTTCTTCCACGGGACCAAGGAGTCCTTCGAGGTCGGCGACCTGCTGGTCCCCGGGCACCCGTCCAACTTCCACGACGGGCGCTCCTCGAACCACGTCTACTTCGCGGCGCTGCTCGAGCCGGCCGTCTGGGGCGCCGAGCTGGCCACCGCCCTGACGGGCAGCGATCGACGGGGCCGCGTCTACGTGGTCGAGCCCACGGGGCCCTTCGAGGACGACCCGAACGTCACGAACATGCGATTCCCCGGCAACCCCACGCGGTCGTTCCGAACGCGGGACCCCATGCGGGTGGTGGGCGAGGTGCACGACTGGGAGGGCCACGCCCCGGAGGTCCTCCAGGGCATGCTGGACGGCATCGCGAACCTTCGGGCGCAGGGTCTGGACGTGATCGAGGACTGACCACTGGGGAGCGGGCGGAGGGCGTCAGGCCTCGTTGCGCATGCGCCACGCGTCGGTGACGAGTTCCTCGAGCCGGTCCAGGCTGACGTGGTCCAGACGCACCAGGACGACCGGCTGATCGGCGCAAGGCTACGGCCGAGATGCCGTCGGAGTCCGACCGAGGTGTCAGGCCAGCAGGCATCGGCGCATGTGCCGCAGCGCCGCGGCGGCGTCGCCCTCGAAGGGGTCGACTGGTCCGATGGCCACCGCCGACTCCGCCACGAGCCTGGCTCGAGCGATCGCCCCGAACTCGCCGACCGTGTCCAGGAACGCGAGCGCCGGTGCCGCGTCGTCCGGGCGTCCCAGCCCCACCATCAGGTTCACGAACGCCACGGCCACGAGGCGCGCGACGTCGACGGTGCCCATCGCCAGCACGTCCTCGACGTGCTCCAGCAGCAGTCGTCGCGCCCGCTCGTGCTCACCCCGGGCGAACAGCGCCTCCACCTCGGCGGGGCGCGACACCGCGTAGGTGCCCGGGGGCACCTCCACGTCCGCCGCCGCGAGGAAGGCGGTCCGCGCCTCCTCGATGTCACCCCGCAACTGCAGGGTGTAGCCGAGGAAGCCGAGCGCGAAGTAGTGGAACGTCGGCGGCCCCTGCGGGGCGTAGCGTTCCGCCCAGGCTCGGAACAGCGCGATGCCCTCGTCGAACTGGCCCGTGGTCATCAGGCCGGAGCCGATGGCGGTCATCTCCATGAGGTTGGCGGCCAGGTCGTGCCCGTGGTCGCGCAGCCAGTCGATCGCGTCGGCTCCGGCCGCCAGGATCCCCACCCCGTCCTCGTAGAGGTACCAACGACAGACCTGGACGATCGGGTGCTCGTCGTGGCCGTAGCGCTCGAGCAGGGCCTCGAACGCCGCGTCGTTGCCGGACTGCATGTGCCGGTGCAGCGCCCAGGACAGCCAGAACAGCACCTCGTCCTCGTCCGGCGGCCCCACGGCGAGGATGCGCTCGGCCCACGCGCCGATCTCCCCGCGGCGGCGATTGCTCACCTCCGTCGCGACGGGCGCCACGAGCTTGCCGGCGAGGTGAGCATCACCGGCCGCCAGTGCTCGGTCGACGGCCACGCGCACGTTCGGCCACAGGGCATCGAGCCGCCGCACGCCCTCGACCTCGCGCGAACTGGCCAGCAGCTGCCCGAGGTGCGCCACCTCGTGGCGGACCCAGTCCGCGTGCCGCGACTCGACGGCCGCGGTGTCGCTGGCCTCGGCGAGCCGTGCGGCCGCGAACTGCCGCAGTGTCTCGAGCAGGCGGAAGCGCCGTTCGGGGCCACCGACGGCGGTGACCATCGACCGCTCGACGAGGTCGCCGAGCAGCCGGTCGACGTCGATCGGGTCGAGGCCGTCGCCCGCCCCGACCGCCTCGGCGGCAACCAGGTCGAACGGTCCCGCGAACACCGACAGGCGCGTGAACAGCCGCTGCTCGTCCACGTCGAGCAGGTCGTACGACCATGCGACGGCGCCCTCCAGGGTCGCCTGCCGCGCCGAGCCCGCCGTGCGGTCGACCAGCAGGCGGAAGCGATCGCCGAGGCGCTCGAGGAGTTGGGTCGGCGACATGCTTCGGGTGCGGGCCGCGGCCAACTCGATGGCCAGCGGCACGCCGTCGAGCTCGCGGCACAGCTCCTCGACGACTGCCCGGTCGTTTCCGAGGTCGAGCGCTGGTGCGACGGCTCGCGCGCGCCGGAGGAACAGCTCCACGCCCTCGTCGGCGGGATCCAGGGGATCGACCGGGTGCAGGTGCTCGCGCACGGCGCCGAGGCGCTCCCGTGACGTGGCCAACAGTCGTGTCGTCGACGCGCCTGCCCCGAACGCGGCGACGAGCGCGGCGGCGCCGGCGCGCACGTGCTCACAGTTGTCCAGCACCAGCAGGGTCGGCTGCGCCGAGGTCGATGCGACGATCGCGGCTCGCAGGTCGCCGTTAGGTGGTTCGGCCACGCCGAGCGCTTCGGCGACGACGTCCACGACCTCGTCGTCGCCCGTGACCTCGTCCAGTGCCACGAAGACGACGCGCTCGCCGCGCTGCTCGTGCCAGGCGCGGGCCAGGGTGACGGCGAGGCTCGTCTTGCCGATCCCACCCGGGCCGAGCAGCGTCACCAGCGATGCCGTCCGCAACGCCCGGAGCAGGACCGCGACGTCCTCGTCCCGACCGACGAGGTCGGTCACGGCGGGCAGGTCCACCGCCACCCGGGAGGGGACCGGCGGGGAGTTCGGGGGAGCGGCGTTGCCCGTCGCCGAGGCGACCTCGCCGGCCAGGATCCGTGCCTCGAGATCCCGCAGCCGCTCGCCCGGATCGATCCCGAGCTCGTCCACGAGGTGCCCGCGGACCCGCTGGAACGCGGCCAGCGCGTCCGCCTGCCGGTCGGTGCGGGCGAGCGCGAGCATCAGGGCGGCCCACAGCCCCTCGCGGAACGGGTACGTCTCCGTGAGTTCGGTGAGCGGGCCGACGGCGGCGCCGGGGTCGACCTCGAGCAGGGCGGTCAGCCGTTGCTCGGTGGCGTCGAGCCAGCGCTCCCGCAGGCCGACGACCGCCGGCTGGAGGCCGACGGGGTCGAGCCCGGCCAGCGGCGGACCCGTCCAGAGCGCCAGCGCACCCTCGATGTCACCCGTGGCCACCAGGCTCCCGAAGCGGGTGACGTCGACCTCGACGTCCCGCTCGAGGCGGTACGCACCGCCGACCGTGGTGATCGCCCCGGCCCCGAGCGACTTGCGCAGCCGAGACACGTAGCCCTGGAGGATCTTGGGCGCGGTGCCGGGTGGCTCCGTGCCCCAGACGAGCTCGACCAGCCGCGGCACGGTGACGGGATCGCCATGGTCGAGGGCGAGTGCGGCGAGCACCAGTTGGCACTTCGGCGGCCCGACGTCCAGGGGCGTGCCGTCCGCACCTTCGGCGCGGACACCGCCGAGGAGCCCCACACGCACCACGCGTCCGCTCCTGCTCGACCGACCTGACGGCGGCCAGTCTCGCACGTCGGCGCGGCATGCACCCATCGTGCACCGGTCGTGCACCGGCTCGGGCCATTGTCCTCCTGTCGCCACGGGCCGCCGCCGGCCCCGGCAGGAGGATCACCACGATGCCCACCCCGACAACCCTCACCGTCGACGTCCCCGCCCCGCAGGAGGACGCGCCCCATGCGCCCACGCGAACCCGGCGCCTCGCCCGCCTCGCTGGGCTGCTCTACCTCGTCGTGCTCGTCACGGGTGCGCCGCCCGAGCTGCTCGTCCGCGTTCCGATCGCGGCTGAGGAGGGCTCGACCGCGATCGCGACCGCGATCCGCGACGGCGCCGACCTCTTCCGGCTGGCGGCCTTCAGCGACCTGGTGAACATGGTCGCCTTCCTCGGCGTCGCGCTGGTCCTCTACGGCCTGCTGCGCCGAGTCCACGCTGGCGCCGCCCGCGCGATGTTGGCCTTCAACGCCGTCTCGGTCGCGATCATGGCGGCCAACACCGTGAACCACATCGCTGCCTGGTGGTTCGCCACGCAGGACGGCGTGCGCGCGTCGGTCGGAGCCGCAACCGCCGACGGCCTCGCCGCGACGTTCGTCGAACTGCACGGGGTCGGCTTCTCGATCGCCGAGATCTTCTTCGGCCTGTGGCTGTTCCCCCTCGGTTGGATGCTGTGGCGCACGCGCGCCGTGCCACGCCCGATCGCTGGGCTGCTCATGGTCGGCACCGTCGGCTACCTCGCGAACGTGACCGCGACGTTCCTGTCGCCCACGCTCGCCCACGACCTCG
>JBFJMP010000060.1:0-9460 GCA_041633895.1 Nitriliruptoraceae bacterium | reverse complement strand
GTGCGCGCGTGGCGCGACGCGCCGGGCACGCTGCCGGCGGCGCTCGGGGTGGACCGCGCCCCGGCCGTCATGGGCATCGTGAACGTGACCCCCGACTCGTTCTCGGACGGCGGGGTGGCCTACGACCCCTCTGCCCACCCTGCGCCGGCCATCGCCCATGCCCGCAGCCAGATCGCAGCCGGTGCGGCGATCCTCGACATCGGCGGCGAGTCCACGCGCCCCGGCGCGGACCCGGTCGACGCCGACGAGGAACTCCGCCGCGTCCTCCCCGTGATCGAGGCGGTCGCCGACGAGGTCGCGGTGTCGATCGACACGACCAAGGCCGACGTCGCCAGGCAGGCGATCGCGGCCGGTGCGGCCATGGTCAACGACGTCTCGGCCGGTCGGCTGGACCCGGCGATGCTCGCGACCGTCGCCGAACTCGACGTGCCGTACGTGCTGATGCACATGCAGGGGGACCCCGCGACGATGCAACGGGACCCCACGTACGACGACGTCGTCGCGGAGGTCTACGAATTCCTCGCCGACGGCCTGGCGCGCGCCGCCGAGGCCGGTGTCGCCCGCGACCGCATCATGGTCGACCCCGGCATCGGATTCGGGAAGTCCCTCGACCACAACCTCGCCCTGTTGCGCGGCCTGCGCCAGTTCTGTGGGCTCGGCTGCCCCGTGCTGGTCGGCGTGTCACGCAAGTCGATGATCGGCACGCTGACGGGGGTGGGCGACCCCGGCGAGCGCGTCCACGGCTCCGTCGCAACCGCCGCACTGGTGGCACGTGCGGGTGCCGCGGCCATTCGGGTCCACGACGTCGACGCGACCCGGCAGGCCCTCGCGGTCGCCACAGCCCTCGGCCAGGCCTGACCTCGTCCCGATGCCGGGTCAGCCCCCGTGGGCTGCCAGGCAGAACACGTCGTCGTACTCGTCGATGACCGCCAACAGCCGCTGGAGGTCCCCGGTCGACTGAGCGGCGTGGAGGGCCATGAAGAACTCCCCCGTCCGCAGGGCGGGGCGGGTCGACCAGACGACGGTCGCCGCGATGTCGCCCGGGTTGCGGAGCTGGTGCACGGTGCCTGCCGTCACCTCCACAACCGCGGGAGCCTGGTGGACGCTCGTCACCCCGTCGATCACGAACTCGATCCGGCCGTCCACGACCGCGAACGTCTCGTCCTGCGCGGGATGCAGGTGCGGCGGGGGAGGTGAGGACCGTGGCGGATACGTCACGTGCATCTGGTGGAGCGCGCCATCCGACTCGTGGCGCGTGACAACGAACTCCATCGTGGCGTTCTCGCCGACGAGGATGACTCCGGCGTGCAGTTCGCTCATGCCGGGAGCCTATTCCCGAGGGGGTCAGGCGGTGGCGACGCGGTCGCGACCCGCCTCCTTTGCACGGTAGAGCGCCCGGTCCGCGGTGCGGATGAGCAGGTTGGCGTCGAGGCCCTGGATCGGGTCAACCGTTGCCGAACCGATGCTGATGGTCACCTGGCGACCGTCGGGCGCGATCACGGCCCCCATGGCCAGTCGCAGTCGCTCCGCGATCTCGCCAGCTTCGCGGCTCGACGTCTCGGGAAGGATCACGGCGAACTCCTCGCCGCCGTAGCGGGCGAAGGTGTCGCTGGGTCGCAACGTGACCGACAGCTCGCGTGCCACCCGCGCGAGGACCTCGTCGCCGACGGCGTGGCCGAAGCGGTCGTTCAGGACCTTGAAGTGGTCGAGGTCGAGCAGGAGCAGGGACACCTCGTTGGCCGCCCGGTCGGCTCGTGCGAGCTCGCGGTCGAGGGCCTCGTCGAACGCACGGCGGTTCGCGACCCCGGTGAGGCCGTCGGTCATGGCCGAGCGCGTCAGCGTGTTCTGCAGGCGCGTGGTCGTCAGGGCCAACGAGGCGTGGTCCGCGGCCTGCTCGAGCACCGACACCAGACGCGACTCCAGCGCGGCCCGGACCGGACCGGGCTGCTCGACGACCAGGACGGCCAGGGTCCCCTCGCGGGCGCCCAGTGGTACGAGCATCAGGGACCGGGGTTCGGGGATCACCTGCGCCAGCCACTCCTCGCCCTCGGCGGGCAGTCCCACGCTGATCAGGGTCTCGCGCTGGCGTGCACAACGCCGCAGCATCTCGTGCGGATGCAGGGCGACCACCCGGTCCGCAGGACGGTGGGCGCGCCGTGCGTCGAGCACCGTCGGCGCGCCGTCGCGGATCTCGACGATCACCGTCCGGGCGTCGCTGATGAGGAGGTCGACGTGATCCAGCAGGGCGGCCGTGACCTCCGCGGGGTCGTGGGCCTCGGCGAGCACGGTCGACAGGATCGACAGGCGCTCGAGGTCGACCCGTCGCTGGCGCAGGTCGCGCTCGTTGACCGCGGACAGCCATGACGTGGCCAACGCGACCAACCACACGGATGCGAGGATCACGACCAGTCGCGTCGGGCCGTGGACGCCGGGGGGTGGCGCGGCGATGACGCCCTCGAAGATGGCCCGGTCGGTGACGACGATGCTCGCAGCGTGTCCCAGCGTGACCCACATGACGGAGCCCTGTGTTCCCAGGAGCGCAGCGGCGATGACGTGCAGGACGAGCAGGTACGGGCCCGGCCCGTCCAGTCCTCCGGTCACGTACATGGCCCACTGCAGGAAGGCGATGTCGACCAGCGACGCCGCGACGCCAGCAGCGCGCCGCTCGCGCAGCAAGGGCAGCGCCGCGGTCGACGTCAGGTAGTAGGCACAGGCCAGCAGGACCTGACGAGGGCCCACACCCGCCCAACCGATGGCCGCGGCCACGAAGACCGCAGCCAGCAGTCGCACCGCTGCCGGCGCGTGCTCGCTGACGTGCAACGAGTGGGCGCGTCGCTCCCGGCGCCGTGGCCGTGCCTGGCCTCGGCGCCGGATCGGATCGCGGATCGTCCCCACCCCGGTGTGCCCCATTGGTTGCCCCTCTTGGTTTACGGCGCACGCGAACGTGCCTTGACCCGCGGCTACTGTCGGGGCAGGTGGATGACCCGATGGGACCGCGTGGACACGATCGAACTGACCGGTATCCGGGCCGTGGCATGCCACGGCGTGCTGCCGCACGAGCGCACCCAGGCCCAGCCCTTCGTCGTGGACGTGCGGCTGTCCGTCGATCTCGCCCGGGCGGCGGCGTCGGACGAGCTGCCCGACACCATCGACTACGGCGCGTTGTCGCAGCGGGTCGTGGACATCGTCACGGGGACCTCGTTCCAGTTGATCGAGGCCCTCGCGGGTCGCATCCTCGACGTGTGCCTCGAGGACGCCCGTGTCCAGGACGCGACCGTTACCGTCCACAAGCCCCATGCGCCCGTCGACGTGCCCGTCGGCGATGTCGCGGTGACGCTGTTCCGCCCACGCTCGTGAGCCGTTCGGACCGCGTCACGGCCCACCTGGGGCTCGGGAGCAACCTGGGTGATCGCCTCGCGACGCTCGAGTCGGCGATCTGGTCGCTGCACGAGTCGGACGGTGTGACCGTCACGGACGTGTCCGGGATCTACGAGACGGCTGCCTGGGGTCCCGTCGAGCAGGAGGCCTACCTCAACGCCGTGGTCGAGGTCAGCACCACCCTGACCCCTCGGGACCTGCTCGTCGAGGTGCAGGCCACGGAGCGCGCGTTCGGTCGCGACCGTGACCGCGAGGTGCGGTGGGGCCCACGTCCGCTCGACATCGACATCCTGCTGTACGGCGACGAGGTCCTCGACGAACCCGATCTCGTGATCCCGCACCCCCGCATCGGTGAACGCGCCTTCGTGCTCGTGCCGCTCATGGAGGTCATGCCCGGCGGCACACTGCCCGACGGGACACGGCTGACCAGGCTCGTGTCGGCGCTCGCGCCGATCACCGGGATCGACCTGCACGTGCGCATGGAGGACCCGCCGGGGCGGAGCCGGATCAAACGGCCGGAGGGTCCGCGGGGTCCTGCGGCTCGCATGGCCGCTGACTGGACGCCGCCGCGTGGCGCGCCCCCCGGGACCGAACGATGAACCTGCCGACGTCACGTGTCGTCGTCATCGGACCGGGCCGCGTCGGGACGGCGCTCGCCGTGGCACTGGGCCGCGCCGGCCATCGGGTCGTGGCGGCTGGCGGCGGGTCGGATGCCTCCCGCCAGCGGTTCGGTGCACACGTCGCCGGCGCCCGCCTCGCGGAGGACCCCGCGGAGGTCGTGGGTCGCGGTGACCTCATCGTCGTGACCACGCCGGATGACGTCATCGAGAACGTGGTGACCGACCTCGCCGTGGCCGACGCGTTCCGCGAGGGCCAGTACGTCGTCCACCTGTCCGGCGCCCGAGGCCTGGCCCCTCTGCGACGGGCTCGCCTCGCGGGCTGTCACGTGGCCGCGTGCCATCCCGCCCAGACCGTCCCGGCCGGCACGGCCTCGCCCGACGTGTTCGTCGGCGCGGCGTGGGCCGTCACCGCGTCGGACCTCGACCGGCCGTGGGCGCGCGACCTGGTCGAGCAGGTCGGCGGCGACCCCCACGACGTCCGGGACGAGGACCGGGTGCTCTACCACGCGGGCCTCGTGCTGGGCTCGAACGCGGTGGGGGCAGCCGTGGCCGCCGCGCGGCACTTGCTGCTCGCGGCACGTGTCGACGACCCGGCGGCGTTCCTCGCGCCCCTGGTCGCGGCAAGCGTGCGCAACGTCCTGGCGTCGGGTAGCGACGCGCTGACCGGGCCGGTCGTGCGCGGCGACCTGGGCACGATCCAGTCCCACCTCGATGCCCTTGCCGCAGACCTGCCGACCCACGAGGACGTCTACCGTCTGCTGTCCCGTGTGGTGCTGGCACTGGCACGTCCGGGGGTCGATGACGACATCGCGGCGCGCCTCGACGCGCTGCTGGACCAGGGAGGGCGCCGGTGAGACGGCTCACGACCATCGACGAGGTGCGCCGTGAGGTGGCCGGGCATCGCGCGGCCGGACGGCGCGTCGCCCTCGTGCCGACGATGGGGTTCCTGCACGACGGACACCACTCGCTCGTCCGCCTGGCGGCCGAACGCGCCGACGTCGTGGTGGTCAGCATCTTCGTGAACCCGACGCAGTTCGGGCCCGGGGAGGACCTGGAGGCCTACCCGCGTGACCTCGAGGGCGACGAGGCGGGGTTGCGCGACCTCGGTGCTGCGGCCCCGACGTACACGTTCGTGCCGGACGTCGCCGAGATGTACCCGCGCCCCGGCGTCACGACCGTACGGGTCCGCGGGTTGACGGAACGGCTGTGTGGGGCGCGTCGACCGGGCCACTTCGACGGCGTGGCCACGGTCGTGTCGAAGCTCCACAACATCGTCCAGCCCGACATCGCGGTGTACGGCCGCAAGGACTACCAGCAACTGCAGGTGATCCGGCGTGTGGTCGAGGACCTCGACCAACCCGTCGAGGTCGTGGGTGGCCCGATCGTCCGGGAACCCGACGGATTGGCCATGTCGTCGCGCAACACCTACCTCGCCGAGGACGACCGGCGCGCCGCCACGGTCCTGTCCAGGGCGCTCCGGGAGGCCGTCCTGCTCGCGCGCGCGGCACGGGGCGACGCGCGCCCGGTCGACCCGGGGATGATCGAGGACGCCGTGCGCGTTACGATTGGTGCGCAACCCCGAGCTCGACTCGACTACGTCGAGGTGCTCGAACCGGGCACGCTCACCCCACCCGACGAACGCCGCGGGGAAGGACGTGGGCTCGCGACCGGGGACGCACCCCTGCTCGTCGCCGTGGCAGCGCACGTCGGCCCGGCTCGACTGATCGACAACGTGGAGATCGGCGACCTGGACGACGAGGAGCGACTCCTCGCCGCGACGGACACCCCCTGAACCGCCCGACAGACGGGCACACGCCCCGCCAGCCACGCTCCCGCGACGGCAGGCACAACCGGTTGGAACCGCTCCGGCGGACGACACGGGAGGCCAACACATGCGCCGCATCATGATGAAGTCCAAGATCCACCGCGCGACCGTGACCCAGGCGAACCTCGACTACGTCGGGTCGATCACGATCGATCGCGACCTGATGGATGCCGCGGACCTGCTCCCCAACGAGAAGGTCCAGATCGTCGACAACGACAACGGCAACCGCCTCGAGACCTACGTCATCGAGGGCGAGCGCGGATCCGGCGTCATCGGGCTCAACGGCGCCGCTGCCCGACTCGTCTACCCCGGCGACAAGGTCATCCTCATCTCGTACGCCGAGATGGAGGACGCCGAGGCCAGGGCCCACCAGCCCACGGTCGTGTTCGTCGACGACGACAACCGTGCCCTGCGCACGGGCATCGAGATCGCCGGCGAGGTGGCCTAGTGAAGTTCCGCCGCCGCGACCCAGACGAGGGCGTGGTGTCGTCCGACGTCGGCCAGGCCGACGATGACGACGCGACGGCGGCGGACACCCCGACCGGGGACGACGACGCGACAGCCGCGAGCGTCGACGACGTCGTCGACGTCACGGACCCGTTCGACGACGAGGAACCTCCGGCTCCGCCGTCCGTTCCCGCCGAGCCGGCGATGGACCCGGCCGGGCGCTGGGCCGTGCCGCTCGAGGACGACGCACCTGCCGCACCCCGACCCGTCGAGTTCGACGCGGTCGAGTTCGCCCGCGCGATCCGGCGCGCCGTCGCCCGGGCGCTGGCCGAGGATCTCGGTGACGCCGGGGACGTGACGTCGGCCGCCACGGTGCCGCCACTGGCCGAGGGCACGGCCGACATCGTCGCCCGCGCGGACGGGGTCGTGGCCGGAACGGCTGCGGCCCGCGAGGCATTCGCCCAGGTCGACCCCCGCATCACCGTCGAGTTCCAGCGCACCGACGGGGACGCCGTCGAGGCAGGCGACGTCATCGCCGTCGTCTCCGGGCGGCTGCGGTCCCTGCTCACCGCCGAACGCGTCGCCCTCAACTTCCTGGGCCACCTCTCGGGGGTGGCGACCAAGACCCGTTCGTTCGCGACCCTGCTCGAGGGCACGGGCACCCGGATCCGGGACACCCGGAAGACCACGCCGGGGCTGCGCCTGCTCGAGAAGGCCGCGGTCGTCGCGGGTGGCGGGGCCAACCATCGCATCGGCCTCTACGACCAGTTGCTCGTCAAGGACAACCACGTCCTCGCAGCGGGCAGCATCGAGGTCGCCACCCGGCGTGCGCTGCAGCGGGCGGCCGGCCGACCGGTCCAGGTCGAGGTGACGTCGTTCGACGAACTCGACGCCGTCCTTGCGGCAGGGGCCGACAGTGTCCTGCTGGACAACTTCACCGTCGACGAGGTGCGCAGCGCCGTTCGGCGCACGGCCGGACGCGCCCTCCTCGAGGCCTCGGGCAACATCACGCTGGCCACCGCGCGCGACTACGCCGAGGCCGGCGTGGACACCATCGCGACGGGCTCGCTCACGCACTCGGCACCCTGGCTCGACATCGCGCTCGACGTCCACCCGACCGGCGAGGTCGACGTCGCCGACCCGGCCGACCTGGTGTCCTGGGACGACGACCCGGTCATCGCGTCGCCGACGGCTGGACGCCCCGCCACCACGATCGACCCGTTCACCGAGGTGGAGGGTGGCCCCGCCGGGCTGTCCGAGGTCGTGCCCGATGCCGGCTACGCGGGCGGGCCGCTCATCGAGGACGTCGGCGGTGACGAACTCGAGCGCCTCGCCGGTGCTCCGCCCGAGGAGTTGTTCGGCGACATCGAGCGCGCCGTCCCGTCGGCCGAGGCCGACCTCTTCGGCCGCGATGCCGACGGCTCAGCCTGATGCTGCTGACCATCGACGTCGGCAACTCGAACACCGTCATCGGCGTGTTCGAGGGGCCAGAACTCGTGCACCACTGGCGCATCAGCACAGAAACCCATCGGACCCCCGACGAGATCGCGCTGACGCTGCAGGGGCTGCTGACCCATGCCTCGGTCGCGGTCGACCGCGACCTGTCCGGCGTCGTCGTGGCGTCAGTCGTACCCGCGATGACCGAGGTCTACCGGGAGATGGCGGACCGGTACTTCGCGTTCACGCCCGTCGTCGTCGAGCCGGGCGTGAAGACCGGCCTGTCGATGCGGGTCGACAACCCACGGGAGATCGGCGCCGACCGCATCGTGAACGCGCTCGCCGCCGTCGAGCTGTACGGCGCCCCGTCGATCGTGGTCGACTTCGGGACCGCGACGTCGTTCGAGGCGATCGATCGCGACGGTGCCTTCGTGGGCGGCGCGATCGCCCCCGGGATCCGCGTGTCCACCGAGGCGCTGTCCGAGAAGGCCGCCCGGCTGCCCAAGGTCGAGACGCTGCGTCCGGTGTCGGCGATCGGCCGCTCCACGGTCGCGGCTGTCCAGTCGGGGATCGTGTACGGCTTCGCGGGGCAGGTGGATGCCATCGTCCGCCGTCTCGCCGCCGAGCTCGGTCCCGGGGTCACGACCGTGGCCACGGGTGGGCTGGCGCCACCCGTCCTCGATGCCTGCGAGACGCTCGACCACCACGACCCGTGGCTCACGCTCAAGGGCCTGCGGATCATCTGGGAGCGCAACGCCCGCTGACGACGCCGTCGCGGCGGCGGGTACGGTTCGGGCCGCCCCACACGGAACCGAGCACGTGACCGACGACGCCACGAACGACGCATCCGGCCCCGACGACGAGTCGGCGTCCGGCCTCGACGACCTCATCGCCACGCGACGCGCGAAGGTCGCCGCGCTGCGCGCAGACGGCGTCGAGCCGTACCCGACCAGCTGGCCCGTGAGCCACACGCTGGCCGCCGTGCGCGACGAGTTCGCGGACCTCGAGGACGGCACCGAGACCGGGCAGACCGTGGTGGTCGCGGGACGGCTCGTGGCCCGCCGTGGGCAGGGCAAGCTCGCCTTCGGCGTCCTGCGCGAGGACGGCGTGGACCTGCAACTGTTCGTCCAGGTCAACGTCCTGGGCGAGGACGGCATGGCGTTCTTCCAGGACCTGGCCGACGTGGGGGACTGGCTCGGCGTCGAGGGCGAGGTCATGGTCACCCGTCGTGGTGAGCTGTCCGTGCGCCCGTCCCGCCTCGTCATGCTCGGCAAGGCCCTGCGGCCGCTGCCCGACAAGTGGCACGGGCTGAAGGACGTCGAGCAGCGCTATCGCCAGCGTGAGGTCGACCTGATCGTGACCGAGGAGGCGCGGGCCACGTTCGCCACGCGTTCCAAGGTCCTCCAGGCGATCCGTCAGTGCCTGGTCGAGCGGGACTTCGTCGAGGTCGAGACCCCGATGCTGCACCCGATCCCCGGCGGTGCGGCCGCACGCCCCTTCGTCACGCACCACAACACCCTCGACACCGACCTCTACCTGCGCATCGCGCCCGAGCTGTACCTCAAGCGCCTGATCGTGGGCGGCATGCGGCGCGTCTTCGAGATCAACCGCAGCTTCCGCAATGAGGGGATGAGCCCGCGGCACAACCCCGAGTTCACCATGCTCGAAGTTTACCAGGCCTATGGCGACTACGGCTCGATGATGGATCTGACCGAGCAGATGATCGTCGAGGCGATCCGGGCCATCGAGCTGC
>JBFJMP010000059.1:0-9481 GCA_041633895.1 Nitriliruptoraceae bacterium | reverse complement strand
CGGGGCGGGCTGCGGTACGACGATGCACAGACCGACGATGCGCGCCTCGTGCTCGCCGTGGCCCAGGCCGCCCACGAGCACGGTGCCGTGATCGCGACCCACGCCGCCGTCACCGCCGTGGAGGGGCGACGCGACGGGCGCTGGCACGTCACCGTCCGCGACGAACTGGGCGGACAGGACCTCGACGTGGCAGCGCGGTGGGTCGTGCATGCCGGTGGTGCCTGGGCGGACACCCTCGGCAACGTGGGGCCGGACCGGATCGGGACCCGCATCCAGCCCGCAAAGGGCGTGCACCTGACGTTCCGGCGCGAGGACGTGCCGGTGAACCGGGCAATCGTGATCCCGTCCGTGCGCGACGACGGACGGCGCGTGTTCCTCGTCCCGTGGGGGGATCAGGTCTACCTGGGCACCACCGACGACGTGGACATGACCTCGGGCGCCCCGACGGTGGAGGCGTCCGACGCCGCGTACCTGCTCGACGCCCTGAACGCGGCCTTCGCCACCAACCTCGGCGTGGACGACGCCATCGGGGCCTGGGCAGGCTGGCGGCCGCTGGTCGCGGGCGACGGGCAGACGAAGGACCTCTCCCGCCGCCATGTGGTCCTCGAACCCGAACCCGGCCTCGTGATCGTGACGGGCGGGAAGCTCACGACGTATCGGCGGATGGCCCGCGACACGATGGACCACGTCGCGGCCGGGGACGGTGTCCGACGACCGTCGCGGACGGGCACGATCGCGCTCGGTGCGCGTGGCTCGGCGCTGGACGGGTTGGGCCGCGCGCGCCGTGCCGTGCAGGCCGCGGGCGGCGACCTCGCGCTGGCGGGGTCGCTCTACCACCGGCACGGTGACCGAGCGCCCGTGGTCGTGTCCGAGGCAGCCGCCGACGGTGAGCTGGACCGCCTCGTACCGGGCCTGCCCTACCTCGTCGGCGAGGTGCGCTGGGCCGTCCGACACGAATGGGCGCTGACCCTGTCGGACGTGCTCGAACGCCGCCTGCGCGTCAGCCTGCGAAATGCGGCGGCAGGCGGCCCCGCGATCGAGCTCGCCGCCTCCATCATGGCCGAGGAGCTGGGCTGGTCGGACGACGAGCGGGCACGGCAGGTCCGCGCGTACGTCGACGGTGTCGTGCGCGAGCGAGGGGTCGTGCCGTTGGCGCGCTGACCAGGCAGCGTCAGATCTTGAGCGACAGCACACCCTCGAGGACGTCGAAGGTCGCCGGTGTCCGACCCAGGACCTCGCCGTCGGCCTCCACCCGTACCGGCGTGGCGCTCTCGACCGTGACGGTCGTGGACTGCCACTCGCGGATGTCGGGGCGGTCGAGGTGCTCCCCGATCCGGACCCGCGGCAGCTCGCGCAGGACGTCCATGGGCTTGCCACGCCAGGTCTGCACGTTGAAGCGACCGTCGTCGGGCAGGGCGCGTGGTGCCACCTTGATGTTGCCGCCGAAGAACTGCCCATTGGCGATGATGACCTGGCTGAGCGGCTCGTCGACCTCCGTGTGGTCGACCGTCACCTTCGTGGGTACCTGGGTGACGCGGAACGTCGCCATCAGGATGGCGGCGAGGTAGCGGCTCGGACCCATGAACCGCGGGAGGCCGTTCGCGCGCTCCGTGACGTCAGCGCCCCAGCCGCACTCGGCGATGTTCGCGAAGACGCGCGTGTGGACCTCGCCGTCGTCGCCGGTCACGCGGACACGACCGAGGTCGATCCGGTGCGTGGTCTCGCCTGCGAGGTGGCGCACGACGGTCTCCGGGGCGCGGTCGAGTCCGAACGTGCGGATGAAGTCGCACCCGGAGCCACCGGCCACGACACCCAGCACGGCGTCCTCGCGGCGCGGCCTGCCGGTCTCGGCGTCGACGAGGCCGTTCACGACCTCGTGCACCGTGCCGTCGCCACCGACGGCCACCACGTACCGCATGTCACGCTCCGTCACGGCGGCCTGGGCGAGTTCGGTGGCGTGGCCGGGGCCGCGGGTGGGTTCGACGTGGTGGGCGAGGCCAGCATCGCGCAGGGCGCCGACCAGACGCGGCAGCACGGCGTTGCGACCGCGACCCGCGGTCGGGTTCGCGATCACGAGCATGGGGCCGAAGGGCGAGGTCACGAGCCGGTCTCCGCGAGTCGACGGGAAAGCAGTTGGGCGAGGTCGTGGGTCGGGGCGCCGGCCGCGCTGAGCTGGGCACGGGCGCGGGTGCACGCCGTGGCTGCCGGGACCCCGGTGGCCTGCAGGTGCGCCGCACGGCGCGCGGCCGTGGCGGCTGCGGCGTCGGCGTCGACGGACGGCAGCCCCATCCCGGCACCCGAGCAGGCCGTCCCCGAGCCGTGGAACTCAGGCTCGACGACCGTGACGCCGGCGTCCGCCAGCAGGGTCCGGGGCGCGCTGACGACGCCTTCGGGGCGCGCCAGGATGCAGGGGTCGTGGTAGGTCACCGAGAGCGGTTCGCCCGTGAACGCCAGGCGGTCGCGATGGGCCGCGAGGTGGGTCCACAGGTCGACGACCTCGGCGTCCGGCAGGGCCGCCCGGGTCGCGTCGAGGCAGTGCGGGTCCAGCGCGACGACCACACCTGTCGGGAGGGCAGCCGCCAGCGCCTCGGCTCGTTCCGCGGCGACGTCCGGCGCCCCCAGATCGGCCGCGAGCTGGCCGCAGCACCCGGGTGCCTGCACGACGCTGACCGGGCCGCCGCCAGCGGCCGCCATCAGGGCACGGGCAGCAGCGACGGTGTCGGGATCGTCGTGGCAGCCCACGAGCAGGCTCGGGGCGCCGGTCACGAGCTCGTCGGACGGCGGGGTGGAGCCGTCGGGACGGCGTCCGTCCCGCAGGTGGGCCACGACGGTGCTCGTGGTCCCGGGCGCGAAGTCGACCGCGGCCCGACCGGCGCGGACCTGGGCGGGCACGTCCTGGTCGACGTCGCACGGCTGCTGGCATCCCATGCAGCCCGAGCACGCGCGGAGGCCGAGGGCCGCCTGCTGGGGCGTGATGCGTGCCTCGGACAGGTCGACGACCGTGTGGTGGAAACTCCACGGCACGGCGTCGTCGCGCCCCGTGGCCTCGGCGATCGGGCACGCGAACGTGCACATCTTGGGGCAGTAGGAGCCATGGACGGCATCGGCGACGACGTCGTCCGCCAGGGGCAGGGATGCACTCATGCGTTCGTCCTCGCGCCCAGGCCGAGCTTGCCGGGATTGGCCAGGCCGTGGGGGTCCAGCGCAGCCTTCACCTGCTGGAGCACCTCGAATCCGACCTCGCCGAGTTCGTCGGCCAGGTACGGGGCGCGCAGCAGGCCGACGCCGTGGTGGTGGCTGCCGGTGCCCCCCGCTGCGGTGGCGGCGCGTTGGCCCGCCTCCCACGCGGCGTCGTAGCGCCGGAGCGCCTGAGCCTCGTCACCGTCGTTCATGGCGCCCAGGGTGAAGTAGATGCACGCCCCGCTCGGGTAGGCGTGCGACACGTGGGCGAGGACGAGGTCGACGTGCTCGAGGAGTGCCGTGCGCACGCCCTCGTAGACCGCAGGGAGGTTCCGCCACGTCCCGGCGACCTCCATCGTGTCGATGGTCAACGCGTCCCCGAACGTGCCGCCGGGCTTGAAGTTGGCGGCGAACCGGTACGACATCGAATGGCGGTGCGCTCGCCAGTTCTCCCCCGGCTCGCGTCCGAGGTCGGTGGCGCCGTGGCGCTCGGCGACGTCGACGACGACCGACTCCATGAAGTCGGCGACGTCCTCGCGCCCCTCACAGCCGGTGATCAGCAGGCAGCCCTGCGGGACCTCGAGGCCCTGACCACCGAACACGACCGCCGTGTCCGTCTCGTCGTAGAGGCGCACCACCGGCGGGGCGATCCCGGCGCGCAGGATGTCCCGGATCATGTCCAGTCCGGTCCCGAACGACGGGACGAGGAAGCCGCGATCGCGCGTGGCCTCCGGCAGTGGACGCACGTGCAGCGTCGCCCGGGTGATGATCCCGAGGGTGCCCTCGGAACCGAGGAAGAGCCGCTTCAGGTCCGGGCCGGCCGCCGACTGGGGCACGTCGCGGGCCTCGTACAGGCGCCCGTCCGGGAGCACGACCTCGAGACCCGTGACCATGTCCTCGAGCTTGCCGAAGCCGGTCGAGGCCTGACCCGCGGAACGGATCGCGAGGAACCCACCCATCGTCGAACAGTGGATGGACGAGGGGAAGTGCCCAAGGGTCCAGCCACGTGCCTGGAGGTGGTCCTCCAGCGACTGGGCGATGACGCCGGGTTCGATCGTGACGGTGCCGGACACCTCGTCGAGCTCGACGATGCGGTTCAGGCGCTTGAGGTCGACGGTGATGGCGCCCGCGACCGGAGCCGCTCCCCCGCAGACGCCCGTGCCCGCACCGAACGGCACGATGGCGACGCGCCGTTCGTGTGCCCACCGTGTCAGCGCGACGACCTCGTCGCGGTTCGCGGGCACGGCCACGAGATCGGGCACCGGGAGGTCCTCCCCCGCGCGTCGCCGCATCAACAGGCGTGGCCACCAGTCGTGGGCGTACGTGCCGACGCCGTCCGCGCGCGTGACCACGCGATCGACGAGGCCGGCCACCTCGTCCTGCAGGGTCGTGTCCACATCGTCCTCGTCGGTGGGCAGGCGCACGGTAGGCCGCACGCTAGTCGGGGCGTCAGGCCTCGACGATGCCGCGACGCAGGCCGTCGACTGCCGCTGCTGCCGCTGCGGACACCTCGGGCCCGGCCACGTGCTGGAGCTGTCCGGCGAGGTCGGCAAGCATCTTCACCGTGCGGACGAAGTCGCCACCGGTGATCTCGAGCCAGCCCAACGAGTCGTCGAGGTCGCGCCCGGACGCCCACCGCCACGCGGGCGCGATGAACCCGCCGTCGAGGTCGCCGAAGGGATCCAGTCCCGCCCGCTTCTCCAACGCCCGCAGCTCCTGGGCGAGGTCGATGACCTCGGCGGCAGCCGTGCGCAGCCGCGGGGTCGGGATGTCGGGCTCCTCGGTGATGTCGCCGCCGCGGGGCTCGTACAGGAACAGCGCGCAGATCCCGGCGATCTCGGCGTGGTCGAGCCCGTCGAGGATCCCGCGGCGCAAGGCCTCGGCGACCAACAGGTCGACCTGGCTGTAGATGCCGGCGAGCAGCAGTCCGTTGTCGGTCGGCTTGGGTTGTTCGTCGAGGTAGCCGAGCGTCTGCAGCACCTCGATGATCCGGTGGAACTGGCGCACCAATGAGCCCGTCCGGCGCTCGATGCGCCGGCGCAGCTTGTCGGCGTTGTCGAGCAGCGGGTCGATCCGCCGCTGCCAACGCTCGTGGTCGGCGAGGTCCGGACACGTGTGGCACGGGTGCGCCCGGAGCGCCTCGCGCAGTTCGTCGATCCGGGTCTGGTCGCGGTCGTCGACGGGGGCACGATGACGACCACGGCCGTCGTCCACGCCCACGACCGGTGGGTCGATCGCCCGCAACAGCGAGGACAACTCCTGGCGGTACTCGCGCTGGCGGGGGTTGCCGCTGGACGGCAGACGCACCCGACCGACCACGTTCGGTGGACCGTCGAACTCGCGCGGGCCGAGGCGGGTCAGGGCCCGGTCGTCACCGACCACCGATGCGAGCGGGATGCCCTTGGCCGTGGGTCGCACGCCCGTGACGGCCGCGAGGCCGCGCCGTCCGAGCCACGGGAGGTGGAGGACGTCGCCGGGGCGCAGTGCGGTGATCCCGTCGGCGACGGCGTTGTCGCTGGCACGGCGACGATGGCGCTCCTGACGCCGTTCGGCGGTCGACAGGGCGCGACGCAGCCCCCAGTACTCGCCCCAGTCACCGCGGTCGCACTGGGTCTGCTGGTCGTACCCGGACATGGCCTCCTGGGCCTCGACGAGGCGGCGGCCGAGGTGGGCGGTCTCCTTGTCGGCCTGGAACTGGGCGAACGACGCCCCGAGCAACGTCTCCGCCTGGTCCTGCGTGTGCCGGCGGAGCAGGTTCACCGCCATGTTGTACGACGGGGCGAACGACGAGCGCAGCGGATAGGACCTCGTCCCGACGAGCCCCGCCACGCTGCGGAAGTCGAGGCCGCGCTGGTGCAGGACGACGGCGTGCCCGTGGGTGTCGATGCCGCGACGACCGGCGCGGCCCGTCAGCTGCGTGTACTCCCCGGGGGTGAGCACCACGTGCGACTCGCCGTTCCACTTCTCCAGCCGTTCGATGACGACCGTGCGGGCGGGCATGTTGATGCCCAGCGCGAGGGTCTCCGTGGCCACCACGACCTTCAGGAGCCCGGCCTGGAAGCAGACCTCGACGGCCTCCTTGAAGGCGGGGACCATCCCGGCATGGTGGGCCGCGATTCCGCGCAGCAGGCCGTCACGCCAGGTCGCGTGGTCGAGGACCGCCAGGTCGTCGTCCGGCAGGTCCGCGAGCAGTGTGTCGACCGTGCGGGCGATCTCGTCCGCCTCGGCCCGGGTGGTGAGCGTGATCCCGGCGGCGAGCATCTGGTCGACGGCCTTCTCGCAGCCGGCCCGGCTGAAGACGAAGAAGATGGCCGGGAGCCAGCCCCGCGCCTCGAGCTCCGCGACGGTGTCGGGTCGCGACGGCCAGCGCAGGCGCACCTCCGGCCCCTGGCGTCGGCCCCGGTTGCTGACGCGGTTGCGCTGCCCCGCGCGGCGTTCGAGCATGATGACGTCGGGGTTCGGGACGCCGCCCTGGGCCTGCCGCGCGGCCTGGCGCTGCTGTCTGGTCGCGTTGCCCTTGTCGCCCACGCGGAAGGTCGGGTGGATCCGGCCGTTGACGAAGTAGTGGTGCGTCAGGGGAACGGGGCGGTTCTCCTCGATGACGATGTCGCAGCCGCTGCGGACCTCGTCGAGCCACGCCCCGAACTCCTCCGCGTTCGACACGGTGGCCGACAGCGCCGCCACCTGCACCGACGCCGGCAACTGGATGAGGACCTCTTCCCAGACGGCCCCACGGTTGCGGTCGGCCAGGTAGTGGACCTCGTCGAGCACGACGTACCGGAGTCCGCGGAGCGTCGGTGACGCCTCGTAGAGCATGTTGCGGAGCACCTCGGTGGTCATCACCACGACCGGCGCCTCGCCACGCACGGAGCGGTCGCCGGTCAGCAGGCCGACGTTCGACTCGCCGTGGATGTCACACAGGTCGCGGTACTTCTGGTTGGACAGCGCCTTGATCGGCGTCGTGTAGAACGTCTTGCCGCCCGTGGCCAGCGCCTCGTGGCAGCAGTACTCCCCCACCACCGTCTTGCCGGCGCCGGTGGGCGCGGCGACCAGCACCGAGCGGCCGCGGTCGAGGGCGTCCATGGCGCGGACCTGGAACGGGTCAGGGGCGAAGCCGAGCCGTTCCAGGAAGGTCGCGCGGGCGTCGTCGCGGTCACTCATGTGGGGCTGGCCTGTTCGCGGCGGCGGCGACTGCGTTCGATGAGCCATGCGGCGATGATCGAGAACTCGTAGAACAGGATCATCGGACCCGCGAGGAACAGCAGGGTCACCGCGTCCGTCGTGGGCGTGACGATGGCGGCGACGATCACGTTGATGACGACCGCGTAGGGGCGGAAGCGGCGGAGGCCTGCCGCGGACACGATGCGGACCAACGACAGGAACACGAGCACCAGCGGCAGTTCGAACACGATCCCGAACGCCAGCGACGTCGTGAGGAAGAACGACAGGTACTCCGCGGCGGTCAGTGCCGGGGCGATCGACTCGCCGCCCATGCCCAGCAGGATGCGCAGGCCCTGCGGGATGATGAGGTAGGCGAACGCGATCCCGAAGGCGAACATGACCTGGCTGAGGACGACGAACGGCAGCGCGTAGCGGCGTTCCCGGGAGGTGAGGCCGGGCGTGATGAAGCGCCACAGTTGGTAGAAGATGACCGGACCGCCGATGAACAGTCCGATCACCAGCGCGGACTTCATCCGGACCGAGAAGGGCTCGAGCGGGCGGAATGCGAGCAGCACGCAGCCGTCACCCTCGGTGACCCGCAGCGCCGTCGGCAGGTCGCAGTACGGCCGCATGATGACGTCGAGGAAGTCCGGGAAGACCATGTAGCCCACGACGGCGCCGACCGTCAGGGCCAGCGCCATGCGGAAGAGCCGGGTGCGCAGTTCCGCGAGATGTTCCAGCAGCGTCATCTCGCCCGCAACAGGCGTGTCGCTGATGGGTCAGGACTCGCTGTCGTCGCCGGTCGTCGCCGGCTCGTCGCCCGCATCTGCCTCGTCAGCGGCCTTGCGGAACTCCTTGATGGACTTCCCGACCGATCCCGCGAGTTCCGGGAGCTTCTTCGCGCCGAAGAGCAGCACGACGATCACCAGGATGATGACCCATTCGCCACCGCCAGGAAGCATGTCCAGACTCGATCTGCTCGATTGGTACGAGTGTATCGGCGTGGGTCGGTCAACCCGCGTCGGGGCGAATCTCCGACGCAGCATCGCTGACGCGTTCGAGTTCGCGGCGGGCGACGTCGCTGGCCTCGCGCAGGCGCGCGAGTTCGGGTTGGACGGTCTCGCGTACGTCGGTCATCGTCCCGTTCAGGTGCTTGAGGTGGGTGACGAGCACGACGATGGTCGCCACCACGGCAAGGATGCTGACGATCGCGATGAACGCGATCACGATGATGGCTGCTGGGGACATGAAGGCCTCGGACGTCCCGGTCAGGGTATCGGCCGCGCCTGTCGCGCTGGAATGGCCAGTGCCCCGCGACAGTCGCCACGGGGCACCAAGTTGGGTCGGGGGTGTTCGACGGGCCGGGGCCCGCGTGGGTCAGTTCGTCAGCTGGAGGAGCGAGTCGAACCAGCCGGGGCTGTTCAGCAGTTCGTGGAAGTCCAGAAGGTCGTCGAGCGTCAGCGGGGCGCCGTTGACCGTGCCCTCCGGGTGCTCGATGACGCCCGCGGGGGCGCCGGTGGCCGTGTCCGGGGCGAGGCACTGGACACGGACGCCGCCAGACACCAGGAGTCGTGCGATGCGGGCGTCGGCGGGCTTGGACACCTCGTCGTCGCAGTTCGGGCAGCTGAACACGTAGGTGCTGCCGTCACGCACGTCCTCGGGGTCGTTGCCGATGATCCGCAGCTCGATGTCGTCGGGCTGCAGTTCGATCTCCCCGCAGTCGGGGCATGTCGCGCGGATCCTGGTCATGGGACTGCTCCTCGGCGAACCGTCACCGTCAGTATCGGCAACAACGCTGGTCGCTACAGCGATTGGGCCGTCTGGCCCACGAAGTCGCGACTCGTATGCCACGTTGCGGGCTAGTCAGGCGTACCGGGCACGCGCCTGCTGCGCGAGGTCGCGCACGAGCGTCCGCAGGGCGGTCGGGGCGACGACCTCGACGTCGCTGCCGCCCATCAGGAGCAGTCGGGCGACCCAGTCGAGCGCGTCCGTCGCGAACACCACACGACGCCCGTTCACGACCTCCTCGTCGTGCGTGACGGTGACCGTGTCGGCAAGCCAACGCGCTGACGGACCGAGCACGACCTCGACGTCGACGGTCGGTCCGGTCGGCTCGTAGTGCGGCGTCGGCAGGCGTTCG
>JBFJMP010000058.1:0-9489 GCA_041633895.1 Nitriliruptoraceae bacterium | reverse complement strand
TTGTCGCCGAAGATCGACACGGTGATCGACGTCGGCGTGTACTGGGTGTGGATGAACAGCCCGTGGGCGGTGTCGTTCTCGATCCGCAGGTCGATGGACGGGAAGTTGAGGGTCGCCTCGCGTCCGCGGGGATAGCGCGAGATGTACAGGCTGTGGGCGCGATGCTCCAGGATCGGGATCCCGGCGAAGAAGGCGGCGTTGTAGGAGGTCGTCGCGAACTGGGACACGCCGCCGCCGACCTCGTCGCGGATCTCGCCGTTGAAGATGGCCCCGTCGGCGACGAACCCGTTGGCGATGGTCCGCTTGCCGACGTGCTCGTTGACCGAGAACTCCTCGCCGGGGCGGAGGACGGTGCCGCGCACGAGGTCGGCCATGCGCTGGATGTTGGTCACCCGGTTCGCGCAGCAGGCGTGGTAGGTCGTGAACGTGCCGATGAGGTGGGTCACGCCCAGGGCCTCGGCGTCCGCTGTCGTCAGATCGGCTGGCTGCGGCGTCGTCGGCAGGTCGCCACGACGCTGGCCGTCGTCGAGGAGGTTGCCGACGAGGTCAGCTGCCACGGGCCAGTCGATGACCTCGCCGGGCTGGCTGGGGATGATGCGAAGCTCGGCGGGCTGGGGGGTCCAGGTGACGTCGCCCTGGTCGTCGAACACCGGGATCTCGGAGACGGGCTCGAAGGTCGCGTCGACCGCGGGCACCTCGAGTCGGGCGAGGTCCGGTTCGAGGACCGTGCGCAGCGCCTCGTCGTCGGCCGTGAGGACGAGGGTGTCCGCGACGGCTTCGCTGCGCAGGATGGTTGCGACCTCGGTGGCGTCGAGGCTCGCCTCGCCGCCGTTCGCGACGAGCACGAGTGGCTCGGCGATCGCGGCCTCGGCACGTCGTGCGAGGTCGGCGACGTCGTCCGGGTCCGTGGTGGGCTCGCTGATCTGGGTGCTGAACTCGACGGGATCCGGGTCGGCGAGGCCGACGACCGCGGTCAGGGCGGCCAGTGCCCCATCACGGTCGAGGACGCGACCGGGCGCGGGCATCGTCGGCGTCAGTTCGAGCGTCTCGGGGTCGATGCGCACGGACCCCGGGTCGGCCGGCCGGTCGATGGCGGCGGCGCCGTCGTCGACGAACGCCGCCACGACGTCCTCGGACGTGGTCGCGTCGAGTCGGACGTCACGTGATCCACCGAAGGTCGCGGTGACGTGGCTGGCGAAGGACCCGAACACCCCGTCACGTCCAGCCGCGAGCGCTGCGGCCACCGCGGCGTCGACGTCGGCGTCGTAGCCGTCCTCGCCGGGCGAGAAGGTGAACTCGTCCCCGTCCGCCAACACCGTGACCTCGGCGTCCTGTCGGGCCGCGACGAGGTCGTCGACCGCGGCGCGCAGGTCGGCCTCGCCGAGGCCGGACACGTCCAGTCCGTCGACGTGGGTGCCGGGGAGGGCCGCGCCGGCACGCATGGCCACCAGGCCGGCGGCGAACAGGACCACCACGGCGGCCCCACCCAGGGACCACCACAGGGTGCGGTGCCCGCCACCACCGCGGCGGGCGGCGAACCAGTCGCCGGGGCCCGAGGCGCTCGGGGGCGCATCCGCAGGGGTGTCCGGGGAGGTCCCGCCCGCGGTTGCGTCGGTGTCCTCGGTGTCGGACGTTGCCCCAGACGTCGGGCCGGACGTCGAGCCATCGTGCACGGCGATCCTCGTGTGGATGTCCGGAGTGGCGGTCGCGCGGAGTGTATCGACGCGACCGGTCGTGGCGATGAGGTGCGCGCCCCTGCGCCGGGGCCCACGCCAGGTCGGTTCGGCGGGCGTCAGACGTCGCCGTTGCGGATGGCGTGGATGACCCCCTCGGCGGCGCGCCGGACGATCCGGACGACCTCGTGGAAGCCGTCCTCGCCGCCGTAGTAGGGGTCGGGTACGTCCTGGTCGAACTCGTCGGCGAAGTCGCGGAACAGGCGCACGCGGGCGCGGGCCTCGTCGTCACGCGCCAGTGCGCGCAGGTCGGCGAGGTTCTGGCGATCCATGGCCAGCACGAGGTCGAAGCGGTCGAGGTCGTCGGCCGTGACGCGGCGGGCGAGACCACCAAGGGCCAGCCCGTCGGCGGCCGCGGCCTGGGTCATCCTGGCGTCCGGCGCGGCGCCCACGTGGTACGCGGCCGTGCCGGCCGAGTCCACCTCGAGGTCGATGCCCGCGCGCTCCGCGGCGTCGCGCAGGGCCGCCTCCGCAGTCGGGGACCGGCAGATGTTGCCGAGGCACACCGTGAGGACGCGGGTCACAGCCCGCCCGCCAGGTCCTGGCCGAGCAGGAGGACGAGGACGCCGTCGCCGGCGGACTCCACCAGCTGAGCGGCGACCGGCAGGTCGCGGGCCAGCATCTCGGCCGCGGCGAGCTGGTCCGGCCCGTACTGGATCTGGGTCGTGGCCGTGCCCTCGGCATCGCCGATGCCGACCACGTCGTAGCCGAGCCCGGTCAGCGCGTCGCGCGTGGACCCGGCCAACCCGCCGACGCCAGCCCCGTTGAGGACACGCACCTGCACGTCAGCGGGGGACAGCCCGGCCGTCGCCTGCGCGAACACGCTGCCGTCACGGAACGAGGCGAACAGGGGCTCGGCCCCGGCGCGGTCGATCTCGAGGACGGCCGCGCCGCCGATGCGCACGCCGTTGCCGGGGACGGTCGCCGTGACCGAGGCCCCGCTCGCCAGGCCGCGCGCCCCGTTGGCGATGCGCAGCAGGTCGGTCAGGCCGAGGCCGTCGTCCGCGGTCAAGGCGGCCCCGACGGCGCCGGTGACCTCGAAGGCCCGGGACGGGTTGAGCACGGTCGCCGGGACGGCGAGCTTGCCCGCCAGCGCCCCGAGGAACTGCTGCTGGCGGCGGATGCGCTCGAAGTCGTTGTCCAGCTTGCGCGTCCGCACGTAGCCCAGCGCCTGGGTTCCGTTCAGGGTCTGGCAGCCCGCGTCGAGGTTCACGTTCGCGAACGGGTCGTTCAGCGGCTTCTCCACGCAGATGTCGACGCCACCGACCGAGTCGACGATCTTGCGGAACCCGCCGAAGCTGACGGCCATGTAGCCGTGCACCGGGATGCCGGACGTCTGCTCGACCGTGTCGATCAGGCAGTCGGCGCCGCCGATGACCAGGGCCGCGTTGATGCGTCCGTTGCTGCCGTCACAGCGGCTGACCCACAGGTCGCGGGGGAACGCGAGGATCGCCGCACGGGCACCCGACACGGACAGGATGAAGATCGAGTCGGTGCGCTCACCGTCGACGGCGTCCGTGCCGATCTCGAGCAGGTCCTCGTCGGTGAGTCCCTCGCGGCTGTCGGAGCCGATGACCAGCACGTTGAAGGGACCGCCACCGTGCGGGCTCAGGGCCGTGATGGGGGTGCGACCGATCGCGCCGGACAGGCGCGTCGCGAGCGCGAGTCCGTAGGCGGCCGGGACGACGAGCAGCACGACGAGCACGAGGGCGATCCAGCGCCACCGGGACCGACGGCCGCCACGCAGGGTCGGCCCCCACCCGTCAGGGGTGGCGGCGGACGTTCGTGTCGACGTCTGGACGTCGGGTGAGGACGACATGCGCGACAGTGTGTCGTGTCGGCGGCCCGGACGCGCGATCGGCGCACCGCCACACGGCCACCACCGCAGCTCGCTCGCCCGCACCGCCCCGCCCGATAGCGTCGTCACCATGTCCGCACACGCGCCCCCTCCTGCGGGCGACGACCTCGTCGCCATGATCCGCGGCGCCGTCATCGGCGACGACGAGGTGCTGGTCGGGCCGTACGGACCGCGACGGGTCGTGTACGCCGACTACACCGCCTCCGGTCGCGCCCTGGGCTTCGTCGAGGACGTCATCCGCCACGAGGTGCTGCCGCGCTACGCGAACACGCACACGGAGTCGTCGGGGACGGGCCGCCAGACCACCCGCTTCCGCGAGGACGCGCGCGAGATCATCGCGCGGTGCGTCGGGGCCCAGCACGACGAGCATGCGGTGCTGTTCACCGGGTCGGGGTGCACGGGCGCGGTCAACCGCCTCATCGACGTGCTGAACCTGCGCCTGCCGGCCGACCTGGACGCGCGCTACGGCCTGTCGGCGCACATCCCGGCCGACGAGCGCCCCGTGGTGTTCATCGGGCCGTACGAGCACCACTCCAACGAGCTGCCGTGGCGCGAGTCGATCTGTGACGTCGTCACCATCCACGAGGACCTGCACGGCGGCATCGACGGCGACGAACTCGAGGCCCAACTGGTCGCCCACGCCGACCGTCCGCTGCGGATCGGGTCCTTCAGCGCGGCGTCCAACGTCACCGGGATCCTGTCGGACGTGGACGCCATCGCCCGACTCCTCCATGCACACGGCGCGCTGTCGTTCTGGGACTACGCCGCCGCGGCGCCGTACGTGGGCATCGACATGCGGCCAGGCACGGACCCCGCGCACCTCGACGCGATCTTCCTGTCCCCACACAAGTTCATCGGCGGCCCGGGCACGCCGGGCCTGCTCGTCGCGCGTCGCGAGCTGTTCACGAACCGGGTCCCGTCCGTCCCCGGCGGCGGCACGGTGGCCTACGTGAACCCGTCCGACCACCGCTACCTGACCGACGTCGAACACCGCGAGGAGGGCGGCACGCCCGACATCATCGGCTCGATCCGCGCCGGGCTCGTGTTCAGCCTCAAGGAGGCCGTTGGCCTCGACACGATCCGCGAGCACGAGGAGTCGTTCATCCGCCGCGCGATCGCGGCCTGGGAGGACGAACCCACGATCGAGGTGCTCGGGGACCACGACGCCCCGCGCCTGTCGATCGTGTCGTTCGTCGTCCGCGCCGGTGACGGCCACGGTCCGGGCGGCATGGGGCGCTACCTCCACCACAACTTCGTCGTGGCGCTGCTGAACGACCTGTTCGGGATCCAGTCCCGGGGCGGGTGCTCGTGCGCGGGTCCGTACGGGCATCGCCTCCTCGGCATCGACCTCGACACCTCGCACGAGTTCGAGCGCGAGATCACCGGCGGGTGCGAGGGCATCAAGCCGGGATGGGTCCGGGTCAACTTCAACTACTTCATCAGCGAGGCGGTCTTCGACTTCATCGTGGCGGCGGTGACCCTCGTCGCCCGGCACGGCGCCAACCTCGTCGACGACTACGACTTCGACGTCGCCACCGGCATCTGGACCCACCGGACCGGCATCCCGGATCCGCCGATGCGACTGCACGACGTGACGTTCGGGGACGGCGGGGTGCAGGTGCCCGACCACCGCCGCCGCGCGCCGGATGCCGACCTGCGCCGTGTCCTCGACGACGCCCGCCGCATTCTCGAGGCCGGAGCGACCTCGACCCCGACGACCGACGGGACGCCCACGGTCGACGTCAGCCCGGACTTCGAGTCCCTGCGGTGGTTCCCGATCCCGGGTGAGGGGATCCGCTCAGCGACGGGGACGTGACGGGGCGGACGCGACGGTCGGCGGGGCGTCCTGTCCCGGCATGAGGCAGCAGTCCACGGGGCAGGCGTCGTGCCACGGTCCGAAGGTTCCGACCGCCTGTGGTGGCGTGCCCGCCACGCGCTCGCGCACCAGGTCCACGATCGCCGCCACGAACGCCGGATGCGTTCCCACCGTCCCGGCGCGCACCAGGGCCAGTCCGAGGTCGTCGGCGGTCTCGCGTGCCTCGACGTCGAGGTCGTGGATGACCTCCATGTGGTCGGACAGGAACCCGATCGGGACGAGCACGACCGCGCGCACGCCCTGCTCGTGGAGGTCCGTCAGGTGGTCGTTGACGTCGGGGCCGGTCCACGGGACCTGCGGGGGGCCCGACCGCGAGCAGAACACGAGGTCCCATCCGGCCGGCGCCCCGGCGCGCTCGGCGACCAGTCGCGCCGTCTCCTGGTGCTGCGCGACGTAGTCGCTGTGGCGGGCCATGCTTGTGGGCACGGCGTGGGTCACGAACACGATCCGTGCGGCGTCCGCGGCGGCGGACAGGTCGGCACGAGCCGCGCGCACCCGATCCACCTGGGCGTCGATGAACCCGGGATGGTTGAAGAAGACCCGGATCTTGTCGACCGTCACGTCGACCCCGGCCTCGTCGACGGCCGCCGCGATGTTCTGGCGGTACTGCCGGCAGCCGGACCACGACGAGTAGGCGGACGTCACGAACGCCAGCAGGCGTTGGTGTCCGGCGGCTGCGGCGTCACGCAGTGCGTCGGCGAGGAACGGTTCGGAGTTGCGGTTGCCGAAGTGGATCGGCAGGTCGAGCCCGGCCGCGGCCAGCGCGGGCTCGAGCGCGGCGATCAGGTCGCGGTTCTGGTCATTGATGGGCGAGCGGCCGCCATGGTGGTGGTAGTGCTCGGCGACCTCCTCGAGGCGCTCCCGCGGGACGTCGCGCCCGGCGACGACGCGTTCGAGGAAGGGCATCACCTCGTCGGGGGCCTCAGGACCCCCGAACGACACGAAGAGGATGGCGTCGTGGTCGGACACGTCGGCTCCGGTGGCGGGTTGGCCCCACGTTCGTACCACGATCGGTGACCGGATCGCCCACCACGACCTCCTAGCCTGAGGCAGCCGAACCCGGAGGGCCCATGCCGTCGACACCGTCCGTCCACGAGGAGACCGGTGACGTCCAGCGCATCCTGGTCGTCACCGCGCACCCCGACGACGTCGACTTCGGCGCCGGCGGGACGGTCGCCACATGGACCCGCGCCGGGATCGAGGTGGCGTACTGCATCTGCACCGATGGCGATGCAGGGGGCTTCGACGACACGGTGCCGCGCGACCAGATGGCCGGCATCCGGCAGGCCGAACAGCGGGCGGCCGCGGCGGCCCTCGGCGTCGAGGACGTCACGTTCCTCGGCTACGCCGACGGGCGCCTCGAGGTGACGCTGGACCTGCGTCGCGACATCGCCCGCCAGATCCGGCGGGTGCGCCCCGACCGGGTCGTCGTGCAGTCCCCGGTGTGGTCGTTCCGGTCGATCTACCGCAGCCACCCCGACCACCGGGCAGCCGGCGAAGCCGCGATGGCGGCGGTCTACCCGGACGCCCGCAACCCGTACACCTTCACCGAACTGTTGGACGAGGGCCTCGTTGCCCATGCCGCCCCCGAGACCTGGATCATGGTCGACGACGTCGGCGCCGACCCGGTCGTCGTCGACGTCACGGACACGATCGAGGCCAAGTTGGAGGCCCTGCGCTGCCATGCCTCCCAGCACCCGGACGTGCCCGGCATGGAGGAGCGCATCCGGTCGTGGATGGCGCACACCGCCGAGACGCACGGGCTCGGCGCCGGTCGGTTCGCCGAGACGTTCTCACGGATCGACACCCGCTGACCGTCCCGGTTCGTCCGATCTGGGCGGTCGCTTCGACGTCCGTCGGCGGGTTCCTGCCTGCTGTGCGGGTCCCGCATGGCACATGGCACGTGGTGGCCGCGCCGTCCATCCTGAGCGCTGAGTCCTGCCCTGTCCCCGTCGTCGTCTCCCGCTCGGAGCACTCGTGCGCACCTCCTCGCGCCTGCTCGCGGCACTTGCCGCGTTCGCCATGGTCCCGTTGACCAGCCTGCCGGCCCTCGCCGCCGAACCCGCGTCCGGGTCGGTGACGCCGGAGTCGGACGCGGCCTGGTCCGGCTCGTTCACGGTGGCCGACCCGGTGACGGGGACCTGCGCCGGCGGCAACCCGTCGTGCGACGTCTTCGAGCTCACGGTCGACACCCAGGGCGAGGACCTCGACCTCGAGGTGCACGTCGTCAGCGAGACGATCGACATCGACCTGTTCGTGTACGACGCCAACGGGGCGCAGGTCGGCAAGTCCGCGGACCCCGGTCCGGAGGAGACCGCGATCGTCGAAGGCGTCGAGGACGGCGTCTACACGGTCGCCACGCAGGGCTGGGCCGTGTTCCCGGGTGACACCTATGAGGGCACGGCGACGCTGAACCCGCTGGCGGGTGCCGTCGACCAGGACGAGGTCCCGACCGACGCCGACGTGCTGTGGGACTACGACGCCCGCGCACCGCAGGTCACCGCCGAGGTGCCGCTGCGCATCGTGTTCGTCGGCTTCGACGAGGGCGAGTTCGACGAGGAGGCCATCCTGCAGGAGATCCCGGATCGCCAGCAGGTCGGCACCCTGAACACCTACGGCGGCGGCTTCCGCTCCGGCGACCAGTCCGACCTGTTCGGCCTGGACACGCTGGTCAACCACGGCCGGTCGTACTACTCGGACAGCTCGTCGGCGCCGCTGCTGCCGATCGAGATGCAGTGGAAGCCCGAGATCCACTACGCGCCGTCGGAGTTCGCCGACGCCCTCTTCGAGGAGATGGTCGCGCAGGGCACCTACGCCCCGTACCACGACCTCGCGAACTACCAGCAGTACCACGCCCGCTACAACGCCACCCGCGGCAACCCGGCCCGCATCGCCGCGTCCGGAGACCCCGAGACCGCCGTCATGCCCGGTGCGGACGTGCTGAAGATCGACGCCGAAGCCGTCGAGGACTGGGTCGCCACCAACACCGAGGACTACCTCGGCTTCCCGGCCGACAACTCGCTGGACGACCCCGGCTACACGTTCTACGTCCTGAACACGTGGGACGCCCCCGAGGCCCAGGCGCACTTCCCGAAGGATCGGTACCACAACTTCGACATGAGCCGCATCGACCCGGACACGGGCACCGAGGACGGGATCGACTGGGGTCGCGTGTGGGGCGGTCGCTACCGCTTCTTCATGTACGACCTCGGTGCGGCCCCGAACCCGTACGAGGCCGAGTCGTGGGGCAACCGTCGCCGTTCCGTCGACGGTTCCGCCGCCTACGACCCGCCGCTGTGGGAGTACCGCGCCGAGATGCCGCGCAACGTGACCCTGATGCACGCGGCGGACGGCATGGAGCAGGCCGTGACGCCGGGCGAGACCTGGGACCACGAGCACCTGCAGTACATGATCGCCCGTTCGCTGAACCAGGCCGTCAGCTTCCGGTTCTTCCACAGCTACCTGTACGAGCCGCGTCCGGGCACGGGTCGGTTCTTCCTGTCCGACAACGTCTGGCACGACCAGCAGGCCGAGTTGCTGTTCCCGTCCGAGCTCGAGCGGCTCTACGACCAGGAGACGGCGATCGAGGGGCTGCGCACCCTGACCCCGTACTTCGAGTTCCAGGGTGACGTGGTCTACCAGTACCTCACCGAGACGGACACCAACCCGGAGTTCGCGGCCGACCAGGCCGCGCTCGACCAGGCCAAGCAGGACGGTGACGACATCACCGCCGAGTTGGCGCCGGTCGGTGCCGCCCACGTCGCGATGTACACCGTCACGATGATGGACTACCTCGACGCCAACCCGGACCGCTTCCTGCGCGGCGGCTCGTGCTTCACGACCGTGCCGACGATCCAGGTCGTCGTGCCGGGCCACTACGCGTGGGCCCTGCCGATCGCTGCAGGCATCGCCACGAACCGTGACGGGGTGCCGTGGGGCTTCCTGAACTCGACCAACGACGTGTTCAAGTGGTCGGGCGCCGACCGCGACCCGACCCTCGCCATGGCGCACCCGCAGCCCCT
>JBFJMP010000057.1:0-9494 GCA_041633895.1 Nitriliruptoraceae bacterium | reverse complement strand
CGTCGGTGACGACGTCGGGCTCGGAGACGACGTGGGCGAGGGCGAGCTGGTCGGGCTCGGCGAGGAGGTGGGGCTGGGGGTCGGCGTGGGCGTCGGTGTGGGGGAGGGCGTCGAGGTGGGGGTGGGCGACGGCGACCGCGTGGGGCTCGGCGACGACGTCGGCGTCGGCGAGGCGGACTCGGACGGCGACTCCGACTCGGTCGGGTCCTCCGTCGGTTCCTCGACCACGATGCGCAGGCAGGGTCCGCCCTCGTCCTCCTCGGTCCCCGGCAGGGTCTCGGTGCGGGTCGTGCTCGGCGCGGGCTCCTCGGAACCGACCGGACCGCCGTCCGGGGCGGGCGGGGCCTCCGTGGCGCCGTCGGCACCCAGCAGGTCCTCCTCGCGGGTCCAGCCCTCGGGGCAGGCCTCGGGGGCAGGGTTGAGGATGTCCAGGCCGTTGAGGCTGAAGCTGCCGAAGTCCTCGGGCTCCATCCCCTCGACGGCTGCAGCCATCACGTCGTGCCAGATCTGCGCCGGCAGGTTGCCGCCGGACAGGCCCGGGATCGGCGCGTTGCTGTCGAGGCGACCGACCCAGACCGCGGTGGCCAGGCTGGGCGTGTAGCCGGCGAACCACCCGTCGGCACCGCCCTGGGTCGTCCCGGTCTTGCCGGCGACGGGTACGCCGATGGCGGCCGCGCCACCCGTGCCGCTGGACACGACCTGTTCGAGCACGCCGGTCGTGACCCGCGCGACGTTCGCGTCGAGGACGGACTCGTGCGACGTGTCCGGCTCCCAGATCACGTTGCCGTCACGGTCCTCGACCCGGGTGATGAGGTGGGCGTCGACGTGGATGCCCTCGGCCGCGAGGGTGGCGTAGGCCTCGGCGACCTCCAGCGGCGTGAACTCGTCGACCCCCAGTGTCATGGACGAGCCACGGCTGAACGTCGGCTCGCCGTCGCGCTCCGCAGGCAGGCCGAGGCGGGTGGCGACGTCGATGACGTGGTCCGTGCCGGCCTCCTGCTGCATCTGCGCGTACACGGTGTTGGCGGACACCGCGGTCGCCTCCCACACGGTGATGCGACCGCGGTCGCGCCCGGCGTAGTCGGAGATCCCGTCCTCCTTGTCGTCCACCGCGAGGACCGCGGGGGAGTCGAAGCGGGAGTCCGGGGACCACCCGGCGTCGAGGAAGGCGGCCAGCGTGAAGGCCTTGAACGTCGAGCCGATCTGGCGACGTGCCTGGACGGCCGCGTTGAAGGACTGCTGGGAGATGTCCGGGCCACCGACGAGGGCCCGCACCTGGCCGGTCTCGGGATCCACGACGACGGCCGCGGCCGACAGGTCGTCGGCGTCGAGGTCGTGCGTCGCGAGGCGGTCGCGGATCACGGCTTCGGCCGCGTCCTGGATGCGCGTGTCGAGACCGGTGTGGACGACGAGTCCACCGGCAACGGCCTCGTCACCGAGGGCATCGCGCAGCTCGCGTCGGACGGCGTCGAGGTAGTACGGGGCGGTCGTCGATGCGGTCGCGGTGTTCGTCGTGACGGGCGGCAGTCCCTCGGCCACGGCCGCCTGATGGGTGGCCGTGTCGATCCAGTTCTCGGACAGCATCCCGTCCAGCACGTAGCGCCGGCGTGCGTCCGCACGCTCGGGCTCCTCGGCCGGGTCGAGGGACTCGGGGGACTGGATGATGCCGGCGAGCGTCGCGGCCTGGCTGAGGGTCAGGTCGGAGGCGGGGACGTCGAAGTAGGTCAGCGACGCAGCGCCGATGCCGTACGCGCCCCGGCCCCAGTAGATCGTGTTCAGGTACCACTCCAGGACGGTGTCCTTGGAGTACTCACGGTCGACCTTGATCGCGAGCGCGGCCTCGCGCACCTTGCGCCAGATGGTCTGTTCGCTGCCCACGAGGGCGTTCTTCACGTACTGCTGGGTGATCGTCGAGCCACCCTGCTCGACCGATCCGGCGCGTACGTTGACGAACAGGGCGCGGGCGATGCCCAACGGCGACACGCCGCCGTGGGTGTAGAAGCCGCGGTCCTCGGCAGCCAGCACGGCCAGCGTGGTGGCCTCCGACAGGTCCTCGAGGTTGACGTCGCGCTGGGTGGCCTCGGCCGTCAGCGAGCCGACGGGCTGGCCCGTGGCGTCGAGCACCGTCGTCGTGGCGGGGGCGATGTCGTCGGGCAGCGGCACCTGCACGAACATGACCAGCAGGAAGGCGCTGAGGAAGAAGCCGACGATGAGTCCAGGCACCAGCAGCCACAGCATCAGGCGCTTCCAGCGCGGGCGCTCGTCAGGGGCGGGCGTGGACGCCTTCGCCTTCGCCTTCGAGGACGTCGAGGACGATGCGGACGTGCGGGGACGCGGCGAACCGCTCTTCTTGGTGGCCATTGCCCAAGCATGACCGATCGGACGCGAGTCGGCGCGCACGCGGCACTGCCGAACGGACACTCACCACCTGAACCGGTCGGGTCAGGTTTGTGGGCGGCGCAGGCGCCAACTGCGCAGGAGTGTGCCGAAGGGCACGCGGTCACCGGACGCCACCAGCACCCGCGTGTTGGCCGCCATGTCGTGCCACGTCCGGCTCTCGTCGTCCCACAGCATCCAGAGGTAGCCGAGGAAGAAGAACTGGGACGCGAAGGTGCGCACGACGTAGCGCAGGAACGCCGTCCCGGGCGGCGGCGGGGCGGTGCCGGCCGCATCCGTGACGCGGACACCCATCGTCCACTTGCCGATGGTCTGGCCGAGGTGCCCGCCCTCGAAGCCGATGGCGTACAGCGCCTGGCCGACCACCAGCACCAGTTGGAGCACGAGCAGCATGACGATCAGCCCGCCCGCCAGGCCGAACGAGACACCGACCGCTGCGCCGTCGGACGGGGGCGGGTCGTCGATCCAGCCGAACGACGTCGTCGTGATCCCACCGATCACCAGCACCATCGCCACGATCAGGATCACGACGGGCACGGACAGGATCAGGCCGTCGATGACCGCCGCCCCGGCGCGCTGCCCGAAGGACGCGTACGGCAGCGTGGGCCCGGTCTGCCAGGGGGGACTCGCCGTCGCGTGCTGCGCGATCGGGGCGAGGTGCTCCGTCCACGCGCTGCCGTCCCACCAGCGTTGCTGGCCGGGGCGCTGCGGATCCGGGTACCAGCCGGGAGGGGCAGCAGTGGTCACGTGGACTCCGTCTCAGCCGGTCAGGTCCTCGGCGCCGATGGTGCGCCCGCGGACCATGTCGTTGAACGACTCGCCCGAGCCGACCACGTCGTAGAGGTCCGGGGGAAACGCCGTCAGGTAGAGCGTGCGACGACCGCCGTCACCGGCCGGGGGTGGGGATGCGTGGATCACGTCGGTGATGTGCAGCGTCACGTCGCCGGGGTTCGTGTCCACCGGGACCAGCGGCATCCGGGCGAGGTCCTCCTCGGTCAACAGCGGGTGGGCGGTCATCCCGTGGGAACCCGCGATGCCCACGAACTGGCTCTGCTGGGCATCCGCACCCGTCAGCTGGATGCCGATCCCCACCGCGGGGCACATCAGGCTGTGGCCTCCCATGCCGCAGTCCTGGTGCCACGGGATGTTGGCCAGTCCGTGCAGCTCCCCGGCCGGCTTGATGAGCACCGACGGACCGTCCATGCGATCACGGGCGATGATGAGGTCATCGCGGTGGATGCGACCGAGGCGGACCATCCGTGCATCCGTGGTCAGGTCGGCGATCCGCGCGCTGCGCTCGTGCGCGTAGATGACGCGGTTGAGGACGCGCTGGCCGTCCGGCTGGTCCGACCACCACGTGCGGTCGTCGTCCTCACGCGCGGCGGCGACCAGTTCGTCCACCTCGGCGTTGAGGTCCGCGACCTCGTCCGGCGTGAACACGGCACGGACGCGGACGAACCCAATCGTGGCGAGGTGTGCGGCGATCGCCGTGTCGTCGTCGGCCAGGGTGAACGACCGTCGCGGGTCGACGGGATTCCCCGACGCGTCATCGAGGGCAACGGCTGCCGGATCGTAGGCCGGGATGCCGCTGTAGAGCGCTCGCAGGCCCCGGTCCCAGTGCGACAGGGTCAGGGTGTCCTCGGGCGCGACCTCCACCGACTGCGTCAACAGCAGTCCCGGCACGGTCAGCAGGTCGCCGACGTAGTCCGACCAGGCGTGCGGCAGCACGCGGACGGTGATGCCGTCGTCGGTGTGGCCAGCCGAGACCTCAAGTAGGCCGTCGACGACCCGGTGGGTCCAGGCGTGGTCGCCGATCTGGAGTACCAGCGGCGGGAGTCCCCGCGCGGCATGCCCGGCGATCGACGCGTGGCGCGCCAGCAGGTCCGGAACGCGGTCGCGATGGAAGGCCACCGGGTCCAGTTGGTCCGTCAGCGCCTGCATGCCGCCCCTCCTGTTTCTGACGAGGCGTCAGCCTATGTCGGCGACAGGTCTCGACTCGGCGAATGCGGTCGGGGTCACGACGCGCGAACGCCCCGGCCGCGGCCGGGGCGTTCGAGGGCTCCTGCGTGGAGCGTGGGTGGATCAGAAGGCGGCTTCGGGGACGTCCATCAGCGAGCCGTCCTCGAGCTCGGCGAGCTCGCGACGCTGACGGGCCTTGGGCAGCACGTTCTGGGCGAACCAACGGGCCGAGGCGAGCTTGCCGGTGTAGAAGTCGGCGTCGGAGCCGCCGGCACCGGCGTCGAGCGCATCCTTGGCGATCCCGGCCTGCTGGGTGAGCAGCCAACCGATGAACAGCTCGGACAGCGAGTTCAGCAGCGCCACGGAGTGCAGGCCGACCTTGTAGAGCTCCGGCAGCTTGTCCTCGTCACCGGACATGGCGGCGAACGCCTGCTGGACGTGGACGCCGAGGTGACCCTGCACGTCCTCGAGGGCCGCGCCGAGGGCCTTGCGCTCGGCACCCAGGTCGTCGGGGCCGTTGTCGACGAGGTCCTTGATCTGGCCGGCGAACCACAGCAGGGTCGCCCCCTGGTCGCGGGCGATCTTGCGGAAGAACAGGTCCATCGACTGGATCGCCGTGGTGCCCTCGTACAGGGTGTCGATCTTGGCGTCGCGGATGTACTGCTCGATCGGGTAGTCCTGCGTGAAGCCGGAGCCACCGAAGGTCTGCAGCGACAGGGCCAGCAGCTCGTAGGCCTTCTCGGAGCAGTAGCCCTTGACCAGCGGGAGGAGCATGTCCTCGCGCTTGATCCACTCCTTGTGGGCCTCGGGGTCACCCTCGGTCAGCACGGCCTGGTCCTGCACCCAGCCGGTGTAGGCCACGAGCGCGCGCATGCCCTCGGCGTGGGCCTTCTGCTCCATCAGGATCCGACGGACGTCGGGGTGGTTGATGATGGTGACCTTCTCGGCGTCCTTGTCCAGCATCTTGGTCATGTCCGGGCCCTGGACGCGGATCTTGGCGTAGTCGAGGGCGTTGAGGTAGCCCGTCGAGAGGGTCGCCATGGCCTTGGTGCCCACGGACATGCGTGCGTACTCGATGACGCGGAACATCTGGGCGATGCCGCGGCCGTCCTCGTCGGCGTCACCGACGAGGTACCCCACGCACGGCATGTCGGCGTCGGCGCCCATGGTGAGCTCGCAGGTCGCCGAGCCCTTGATGCCCATCTTCTTCTCGATGTTGGTGACCTTGGCGCCGTTGCGCGCGCCGAGGGACCCATCGGGGTTCACGAGGTACTTCGGGACGATGTACAGGCGCAGGCCCTTGGTGCCGGCCGCGGCGCCCTTCGGGCGGGCGAGGACGAGGTGCACGGTGTTCTCGTGGCCCTGGTAGTCCGCCGACGTGATGAAGCGCTTCACGCCCTCGATGTGCCAGACCGAGCCCATGTCGTCCGGGCCGTTGTCCTCGACCTTGACGGCCGAGGTCACGCCGGCACCGACGTCCGAGCCGGCGTCCGGCTCGGTCAGCACCATGGTGCCGCCCCACTGCTTGTCGACCATGTTCTGGGCGAAGATCTGCTTCTGGCCCTCGGTCCCCACCTCCCAGAGGACACCACCCATCAGCGAGCCGATCGGCCACAGCATGGCGGTCGCGTGGCCACCGAAGAACAGCTCGGCCGTCAGCCAGCGCAGCGACGGGGGCACGTCACCGCCGCCCATCTCCTGGGGCAGCGAGAGTGTGTGCCAGCCGGCGGCGTAGAACGCCTGCAGCGCCTCGTCGAGCTCGGCGGGGACCGTGATGTTGCCCTCGTCGTCCAGCTCGAGCGGGGTGCGGTCGGTCGGGACGAACGAGTCGGCCCACACGGACTCGCGCGAGAAGCGGTCGACCTCACCCAGCATCATGCGCGCGGTGTCCTCGGGCATGTGCTCGAAGCGGTCGGCACCGAGGTAGTCCTGCACCTTCAGCGACTCGAAGAGGTTGAACTCGATGTCGCGGAGGTTGCTCTTGAAGTGGCTCATGGGAGGCGTCCTTCTGGGAGGTCCGGTGGGCTTCCGGTGGGAGATCCGGGATGGGAGACCCGGTGCAGGGGAGACGGGACTAATCTGTAACGCTCACTCCACTTTTGAGTGCGTAACCCATATTGTAGCATGCACTCAAGATCTGTCAGCCGATGGGAGTCGACGGTGGCCCGATACCGCGTGGGGCTCGAGACCCGCGAGCGCATCCTTGATGCGACTCGCGAGGTGCTCGGCGAACTCGGCCTCGAGAACGCCACCCTGAAGGCGATCACCGAGCGTGCCGAGGTGGGCGCCGGATCCTTCTACAACCTCTTCGACTCCAAGGAGGAGGCCGTCCTCGAGGTGCTGCGCCAGGCCATCGTCGCGGTCGACCCGGACCCCGCGGGGGTGGGGCGGGAGTCGCTGGACGACCTCATCGAGGCCTTCGTCGCGTTCGTGACGGGCCCCGACGCGGCGCTGGCCCGGATCTACCTCCAGATGGCGAGCCAGGCGCTCAGCAACCCCGCCGTGGCAGCACGCCTCAACCGCTCGCATCGCCACCGCGTCGGTCGGTTCGCCGCCGCCATCCAGCGCGAGTCGATGGGGGTCGACGCGGTCGAGGCCACGGCCCACGCCGAGCTGCTGCTCGCCGCCCTCATGGGCCTCGCGTTCGTGCTCGTGCACGACCCGCTCTTCGACTTCCCCGGCCACGCGGCCCGCCTGCCGCGACGCCCCGGCGTCGCCGCGCAGACCTGATCCGACGCAGGTGTCCGTCCCACGTGTCGTTCTGGCGCGAGCGGGTGGGTAGGGTTGCCGTCGTGACCCGACCAGGCTGCAGATGACTCCCGGCACCATGCTGGTACTGGTTGCCGTGCTGATCGGCGCCAATGCCCTCTTCGTGGCTGGCGAGTTCGCGCTCGTCGCGACCCGTCGTGGGGTCATCGAGGAGATGGCGCGTGACGGCGACCGGCGCGCCCGCGTCGTCCTGCGCGAGCTGCAGCAGCTGTCGTTCGTGCTGTCGGCTGCGCAGTTCGGCATCACGGTCACGAGCCTGCTGGTCGGGTTCCTCGCCGAGGATGCGATCGGCGACACGCTGGTGGCCCCGGTCGTGCGCGCCATCGGGCTGGGGGAGGGCAGCGCCAAGGGCGCGTCCGTGGCCGCCGCCTTCCTCATCTCCACGATGGTGCAGATGATCGTCGGTGAGCTCGCGCCCAAGAACGTGGCGATCGCGAGGCCGGAGCAGGTCGCGTTGGCCGTCGCCGTGCCGATGCGGGCCTTCGGCGTCGTGTTTGGGCCGATCATCCGCGTGTTCGACCGGGCCGCCGCGTGGATGACCGAGCGCGTGTTCGGCGTGGAGGTGTCCGACGAGCTGGCCGGTGGTCACACGCTCGACGAGCTGTCGCGGATCATCCGCGCGTCCAGCGAGGAAGGCGTGTTCAGCGGCGAACAGGCCGAGTTGCTGTCGCGTGCGGTCGGTCTGGGCGATCGCCGCGTCGCCGAGGTGATGATCCCGTCGATGGACATCCGATGGATCGAAGCCGACCTGCCGATGTCCGTCCTGCGGGAGGCGTCACGCGAGACCGGATTCTCACGCTTCCCGGTGCGGGCAGGCGACGAGATCGTCGGGACGATCCACATCAAGGACCTGATGCGACCCGGCGTCGAGTCGCTGACCGTGGGGGCGGTCGCCGACCCCTGCCTGGTCGTGCCCGAGAGCGAACCGCTGCGCCGGCTGCTGGCCCGATTCCGCAGCGACCGGCGGACGTTCGCGCTCGTCGTCGACGAGTTCGGAGGCACGGCCGGCCTCGCGACGCTGGAGGACGTGCTCGAACAGCTCGTCGGTGACATCGAGGACGAGTTCGATCCCGACCGCGCCCCGGCGATCCGCCGCCTCGGCCGTGGGCGCTTCCTCGTGTCGGGTGGGCTGCGCCTCGACCGCCTCGAGCGCGCCATCGGCCTGCCCCTGCCGCGCGGGGACTACGAGACCGTTGCCGGCCTGGTCATGGACGGGCTCGGCCGCATCCCCGAGGTCGACGAGGTGCTGGAGGTCGACGGCGCCCGATTCCGGGTGACGCGCATGAGCGGCGTCCGGATCGCCGAGGTCGAGGCCGTGCTCGAGGCCCCTCCGGCGGGTGTCGCATGATGGTCCTCGCCGCCGAGTCCGCCCACGCCATCAGCGTTCCCGCGCTGGTCATCGGCCTGGTGCTGCTGCTGCTGAACGGGTTCTTCGTCGCGGCCGAGATCGCACTGCTCGCCGCCAGGCGGGCACGCATCGAGGAACGGGCGGAGGCCGGTGACGCGCGTGCCGTCGTCGCCATGAAGTCGCTGGCCGAGATCTCGATCACGTTCTCCGGCGCCCAACTGGGCATCACCATGGCCTCACTGGGTCTTGGTGCCATCGCTGAACCGTCGGTCGCCGCGGTCATCGAGCGGCTGCTGGGCTTCACCGAGCTGCCCGAGTCGGCCATCACGGGCCTTGGCTTCGCCGTCGGCCTGTCGATCGTCGTGTTCCTGCACATGGTCGTGGGCGAGATGGCCCCCAAGAACCTGGCGCTCGCCCGTGCCGAGGACGTGTCGCTGCGGCTGGCCCGAGCCTTCCGCCTGTTCGTCGTCGTGCTGCGTCCGCTGATCGTCCTGCTCAACGGGATCGCGAACCTGCTGGTGCGTGCGGTCGGGGTGGACCCGGTCGACGAGCACACGCTGGTCCACACGCCCGAGGAGTTGGTCCTGGCCCTGCGCGAGTCGCAGCGCGAGGGGACGCTGACGCCGCAGGATGCGCGCGTGCTCACGGCGGCCCTGTTGCTCAACGACATCGACGCCGAGTCGGCGATGACGCCGCGCCCCGACCTCGTCACGCTGGCCGACACCGACAGCGCCGAGGCGGTCCTCGACCTCGCGGCCAGGACCGGCCACACCCGCTTCCCGGTCCACCACGACGATCCGGACGACGTCATCGGCATGGTCCACGTCAAGGACGTCCTGACCCGTGACCCCGAGGACGTCGACGGCCTCGTCGTGTCCGACATTCTGCGCCCCATCACCGCCGTCCCCGAGACCCGCGGCCTGCAGGACCTGCTGGCCGACATGCGCGCCGACCGGTCCCACGCCGTGCTGGTCGTCGACGAGTACGGGGCGACGGCCGGTCTCGTCACGCTCGAGGACGT
>JBFJMP010000056.1:0-9591 GCA_041633895.1 Nitriliruptoraceae bacterium | reverse complement strand
TAGGTTCCGGTGCACACGGTGCAGACGGCCCGACGAGGAGCAACGCGGTGGGAACGATCCGGTCGGCGTTGGTGCGGGCTCCCAAGGCCCGCAACATGCGTGCGCCCTCCACGCGTCCGCCACAGGACTGGGACCGCCCGGCCGACGGCCGCGCGCCCCGTCTGGGCACCCGCGAGTACATCGGCCACGACATCCGCGGCCGTGGCGCGTGGGCGGACCGCGATCCGCTGGTGACGCCCAAGTGGTGGAGCCAGGCGCGCTTCGGTGCCGTGGCCGGTTGGGCCGCGCTGACGGCCGGGGCGGGCTACCTGTCCTGGCGCAAGCACGGCGGCAAGGCGTTCATCTTCGGCCGTGACGACGACGCCTGACTCGGCCCGGGACCGGCGCGCTTCGATGGGCGTCGCCGTGCCCGCTACGCTCCGCCTCCGTACCCCCGGCGGGGTAGCCAAGTGGTAAGGCAGGGGACTGCAAATCCTCTATTCACGGGTTCGATTCCCGTCCCCGCCTCGACACGAACCGGCCCCTGACCCGCAGTGATGCGGTCAGGGGCCGGAGTTCGTCCAGGACGTCCCGCCACGGGCGGGACGCAGCGATGTCAGGGACTCGGCGGGGCCCACACGGACACGACGCCCGTGATGTGGAGGGCGTGGGGGTTGCCGTTGCCCAACGCCGTGTACGCGATCGCCAGCGACAGTGGCCCGGTGCTGGTCACCCCGCCACTCACATCGACCGCCCGGCACGTCCCGTCGGTGGAGGACCAGTTGACGGACTCGGTCAGGAGCGTGACCTGGTCGTTGGGGTTGTTGCTCGCCTGTTCGTGGAGGCTGATGCTGACGATCTCGTCGTCCACGGACGTCGTGCGGAAGCAGACTTCGAGGCCGGTCAGCTCGGCGAACGCATCGTCGCCGTCAACGGGGCCGATGTCGAGCGGTCGCGTCAGGGGCAACCCGACGAAGGCGGTGAGCGTGCCGGGCGTCCATGTCGCACGCCCGAGGTTGTAGGTCAGGTCGCCCAGGGGACCACCGAGGACCACCGTCTCGAGCGGCGAGTGGGCGATGCGAATCGGTCCGCTGAGGAACTCCGACGAGTCCATGCCATCCAGCGTGTCCGCGTCGCTCGCACTCGCGGCGGTGCTGGCTGTCGTCGCATGATCGGCTGCGACCGCAGACGCTGCCTTCCCGTCGACCGGCAGGTATGCGGTGTTGAGGCCGAGGTCCCCGAGGAGCGAGCCCAGTTCCTGGGCGGTCCGGTAGCGGTCAGCGCCAGCGGCGCGCACGATGTCGCTCGCATCGAGGCCGACCGCCGCCGCGATCTCGTCCTCGAGGGTCGCGGGAAGCGCGCCGGTCCCGCCGACGATGACGACCAGTTCCGGGTCGAACTCCGAGAGGCAGGCGACCGTTCCTTCCGACAGCCCACTTGCGGACGTGGTGCACAGCACCCCGCCCACCTGCGCGACGATCGGACCGGCCGCGAGGGCATCCGCCGGATTGCGGCCGTCGGCGACGAACGCGACTCGGGGTGGTGGATCGTTGGTGCCGTCACCGGACAGTGCGCCGGCGGCGATCACCGACGTGAGGACGATGGCAACCGCGAGTGCTCCGCTGATCCCCAACGAGCGGCTGTGAATGGGCATGGGCGTTCCCTCCTGTGTCCTGTCCATGCAAATTGTCAGCGGCGGACACTAACAACCGTGTGACGCAGACCACCTGCAACAGGGACGGTGGGGCGTGCGAGGAGGAGGTCGCAGACTCCGCTCATGGACCGTCTGACAGGACGATGGTCATGCAGGTGCTGAAGTCGTTGGTCGTGTAGTCGGCGAAGGGCTCGCACGGCTCGAAGCCGAGGCCGCGGTAGAGGGCGTGGGCGGGTTCGAATGCCGGGCCCGTGCCGGTTTCGAGGCTCACGCGGCGGTACCCGCGCCCCGTCGCGACGGCCAGCAGGTGTTCGACCATCGCCCGCCCCACACCGGTTCCACGAGCCGAGGCGAGCGTGTGCATCGACTTCAGCTCGGCGTGGTCGGCCGTCAGCTCCCGCAGCGCCCCGACACCGACCAGCCGCCCCTCGCGGCGCGCACCGAAGAACGTCACCGCTGGGTCGAGCAACCCCTCCACGTCCAGGGCATGGACGTGCTCGAACGGGGAGTTCGCGTTGGCGAAGTCCAGGTGCCGTTCGAGCAACTCACGGACGTCGTCATCCGTGGGGCTGGTGACTCGGATGGTCAGGGTGGGCACGTCCACCTCCGGGTCGGGCGTGGTGGGGCAAGCATGCCCTCCCGTGTTCGCGCGGGAAGGGTCGGGGCGCTACAGTCTGCGACCGCCCGGGGTGTTAGCTCAGATGGCTAGAGCGCTCGCCCGACACGCGAGAGGTCGCAGGTTCAATTCCTGCACACCCCACCGCCCGGGAACCCCGCTTCGGCGGGGTTTCCGTCGTTCTGGGACCATGATCCCGACGAGTCCTGCTGACGTGACAGGAGCGCACCATGGCCGAGACGGTCACGACCACGTTCCACAGCGCGGTCGACGAGGGTCGGCGGCGCCTGCGGCGCACGCCTCGTGAGGTGCTGGCGACCGGCGTGGTCGGGGGACTGGACCTCGGCATCGGCGTGATCGCCCTCCTGGTCGTGCACCACGCGACGGGCAGCAAGATGCTGGCCGCCCTGGCCTTCGGGATCGGCTTCATCGCGCTGGTCCTGGCGAACAGCGAGCTCTTCACCGAGAACTTCCTCGTGCCGATCGCCGCGCTGGTCACCGGCAAGGCAACGGGCGGTCAGGTGGCCCGCCTCTGGGTCGGCACGTTGGTGGGGAACCTGCTCGGTGGCTGGCTGGTCATGGCCATCGCCATGTCCGCCTTGCCGGATCTGCACGCGGACGCTCGCGAGTTCGGCATCTTCTACGCCGAACTCGGGATCACGTGGGAGGCCTTCGCCCTCGCCCTGCTCGGCGGGGTCGCGATCACCCTCATGACGTGGATGGAACGCGGCGCTGCCACCGTCGGCCCGAAGCTGGTCGCGGCCGTCAGCATCGCGTTCGTCCTCGTCGCAGCGCCGCTGAACCACTCGGTCGTCGGCTCGCTGGAGATGTTCGCGGCGCTGCAGACCGGCGCCCCGTTCGGCTACGCAGACTGGCTCGGGGCGCTGGGCCTCGCGGTGGCCGGCAACGTCGTCGGTGGCGTGGGGCTGGTGACGGTGCTGCGGCTGGCGCAGTTGCCGCCGGACCGCCTCGAGGAGGAACGCCAGCGCCCCGTCGAGGAGGTCGACGATCGGCTGGACGCGGAGGACGAACCGGCGAGCGACTCGGCGGAGTCCTGAAGCCGGGCGCGATTCCTGCCGACAACGTCCCCATGGGCACTGTGCGCGAGATCCGGTACGACCAGGTCGCCCCCGGCGACGTGGCCTTCGACCGTGGACGCTCGACGTACGGCCGGCTCGTCGCGCTCAGCACGCGTGAGGACGTCGCCCACTGCTTCGTCTACCACCGGCGCCTCGGGACCACCCGCGACGGCCGCGCCAGGTGGCTGATCGGGGAGATGTCGGCCCGCCATGGCGCGCAGTTCTCCGAACGCGTCGAGGCCCCGTCGGTGGTCATGCGACCGTGGCGCCTGGAGACCGAGCGCACCCGCCTGTTGTCGCACTCCCGGGATCTCGTCCGGGCGTCGGCGCAGTACGACTGGCTCGAGATCGGGCGGATCGTCGTGGCGATGGCCTCCGGCCGGGTCCTCGACCGCGGTGCCACCGGCCGTGCGATCTGCGTGGCCCACGTGCACCGGGCGATCCTCGCCGCCCGTCCCGACCTCGCCGGGGTCCTGCCGTCCGTTGGCGAGGTCGTGACGCCGGGGCGCTTGCTGGCGGCCCTGCGCGTCCAGCAGCCAGCGACCGTGCGGCGCTCGCTCGACGGCCTTCCGGACGTCGTCACCGCCGCCTGATCCGGGCCGGCTGATCAGAGGTCGCCGTAGCCGCTGAGCACCTCGTCGAGCCCGAGCTGGCGCGGCAGGTCGGTGGGGGACGGCGCTGGCGCGGGTGGCGGCGCATCGACCTCCTCGCCGGTCAGCTCGTGCCACCACCACCGCAGGCCCCGGGGGGCGTTCCGAAGGCCGAGGTCGGCGAAGGGGCGGTCGACGTTCCCGAGGAACACGAGGTCTCGGACGACGGCGACCACCACATCGTGCACGAGCTCGTCGCCCGCGAAGTCCGCCCGGAGCATGGGCAGCACATCGGGCTTGGCGGACACCAGCGCGTAGCGGCGCGCCACGGGATCGGGCGTCGCTGCGATCCGCGACCGGGCTTCCCGCCACAGCAGGCGCTGGCGGGCAAACCAGTCCCAGGCGTAGGCAGGTGGCGCGGCGGCACGGCTCATGCAACGAGGCTAGCCAGCCGGGTCGTGTGCCGGGCGGGCATCGCGGCACACTGTCGGACGCTGGAACCCACCGACCTCCTGAGGCCGTCCGTGTCGTCTTCGTCGTCCCACGCCCCCGAACCCTCGCCGGACGCCCCCGCCGGGCCTTCTCGGACGGGCGTCATCGTGACGATCGCCATCGCCTTGACGATCGTGGTCATCACGGCGTTGAGCCTGCGTGACGCCGGTGGTCGCAGCCTCGATGACGAGGAGGACTTCCTCGACGCTGGCCAGCACGCCCTCGAGTTCGGCGACGTCACGCTCACCGGCGAGTTGACGGGGGACTGGATCGCCCGGCCCCGCTGTGACCGCTGGGTGCAGCTCAACGACGCGACGAACGACGCGAACACCATCCACCTCGTCCACCTCGACGCCGTGCCCTCCCGTGGTGACGGCACGGACCAGGTCGACATCGTGATGGAGGAGACCCCGACCGACGTCGTCGCCTGGCTCGCCCAGCGATCGATCCTCCTCGAGGACACCACGTCGCTCGAGGTCGACGGACACCCGGCGACGGCGGGCCACCTGGTCGCGGGCGACGGGATCGTGGCCAACGACGCGATCATGGCCTGCGGCGACCTGCCGGGGGTCGCCGGCACGGGGATGCTGGGCCCCCAAGCGGGCTTCGACCAGTACCTCGTCGTCATCGAGACGCCGGGCGTGCCCGTCCTGGTCATCGGCGCCGCGTGGGTCGGCGGGGACATCGAGGCGTCCGGCGCCGCGGTCCGCGCCCTGTTGGACGGCGCCAGCCTGGACGTCGCGGGCTGACGGTTTGTCGGACGCCTCATAAGAGGTTAGGCTCACCTAACCATCGACACTCCGACTCCCGGCCCGAGTGTCGTCTCCTGAACACCGACTCCCACCACAGAGGGCACTGACCATGCGTATCCGCACTTCCGCACGCTGGCGCGTCGCCGCCGGCGTCGTCGGCCTCGCACTGGCCGCGACGGCCTGCGCGTCCGACGACACCTCCACCGAGCCCGAAGCCACCGACAGCCCGTCGTCCGAGGCCCCGGACGACACGTCGGACGACACCCCGGACGCCGACGGCGCGCTGGTCGTCTACTCCGGTCGCGGCGAGGACCTCGTGGGCACGGCCTTCGAGATGTTCACCGAGGAGACCGGCATCGAGGTCGAGGTGCGCTACGGCGACACCGCCGAGCTCGCGGCGACCATCCTCGAGGAGGGCGACGCCTCGCCCGCCGACGTCTACTGGGCGCAGGACGCCGGCGCCCTCGGGGCGCTGGCCGCTGAGGGGCGCTTCACGACCCTGTCGGACGCCATCCTGGACCGGGTCGGCCCGACCTTCCGTTCGGACGCGGGCGAGTGGGTCGGGGTCACGGGCCGCGCGCGCACCGTCGTCTACAACACGGACGAGATGACCGAGGCGGACGTGCCGGCATCGGTGCTCGACCTGACCGACCCGGCATGGGAGGGCAAGGTCGGCTGGGCGCCCACCAACGGCTCCTTCCAGGCCTTCGTGACCGCCATGCGGGTCACGCTGGGCGAGGACACGACGCGTGAGTGGCTCGAGGGCATGATCGCCAACGGCGTGCGTGAGTACCCGAAGAACACGCCGATCGTCGAGGCCGTCGGCCGTGGCGAGATCCAGCTGGGCCTCGTCAACCACTACTACCTGTTCCGCTTCCTCGCCGAGGACCCCGAGTTCCCCGCCGCGAACGCGTTCCTGTCCGACGACGTCGGTGGGCTCGTCAACGTGGCCGGTGTCGGCATCCTGAACTCCACCGAGCGGTCTGACGCCGCCGAGGCCTTCGTCGAGTGGCTCCTGGGCGAGTCTGCCCAGACGTACTTCTCCGGCGTGCGCGATGAGCTCGAGTACCCGCTCGCCGTCGACGTCCCGGCCGACCCGGACCTGCCGGCGCTCGACACGCTGAACCCCCCGGCCATCGACCTGTCCGACCTGGACGACCTCCAGGGCACGCTGGAACTGCTCGCTGACGTGGGCGCCCTCCAGTGATTCGACGCGCCGGGGCCAATCGTGCCTCGGTCGCGGTGGCTGCGCCGGCGCTCGTCGTCGGCGCAGCCGCGCTGTTGCCCGTCGGCTACCTGATCCTGCGCGCCCTCGACGGGGACGTGGGCGCGGTGGTCACGGATCGCAAGACGCTCGACCTGATCTGGCGGACTGCCTTGTTGACCGGGGCGGTCACCGCGGCCTGCATCGTGCTCGGGGTCACCCTCGCGGTGCTCACCACGCGGACGGACCTGCCGGGCCGTCGGACGCTGTCGGTGCTCCTCGCCATCCCCCTCGTCGTACCGACGTTCGTGGGGGCGTTCGCCTTCGTGGCCGCGTTCGCGCCGGGCGGCCTGGTCGCGGAATGGGCCGAGTCGTACGGCATCGGCGTCCCGTCCCCGTACGGCTTCTGGGGTGCCTTCCTCAGCCTCACGTTGTTCACGTATCCCTACGTGTTGCTGACCACCCAGTCGGCCCTGCGCGGCATGGACCCGTCGTTGGAGGAGGCGTCGCGGATGCTCGGCGCCGGGTCCCGTGAGACGCTGCGCCGCGTGGTCCTGCCACAGTTGCGTCCGGCCGCCGCAGCCGGGGGACTGCTGGTCAGCCTGTACGTCCTGTCGGATTTCGGGGCGGTGTCGTTGCTGCGCTACTCGACGTTCACCCGCGCCATCTACATCCAGTACCAGTCGGCCTTCGACCGGACCCCGGCCGCCATCCTCGGCCTCCTGTTGGTCGTGCTGACCGTCGGGGTGCTGGTCGTCGAGGCCCGCGTCGCGCGCGATCGCGGCGGCCAGTTCCGCGGCCGTTCGAGTCGCTTCCACGCACCCGACCGGCCCGCCATCGCGTTGGGGCGGTGGCGGTGGGTGGCGTTCGCGGGTTGCGCCCTGGTCCTCGTCGCGGCGTTGGCCGCCCCGATCCTCGTCATGGGCACGTGGCTGGTGCGAGGCGCGGCGCAGGGCGAGTCCTTCGACTTCCTCTGGGGTGCCGCGTGGAACAGCATGCGGGGTTCGCTGCTGGGGGCGGTGGCCGCCGTGGCTGCGGCCCTGCCCGTGTCGATCTGGGCAGCCCGCCATCCCGGACGGTTGTCGCGCCTGACCGAACGGGCGAGCTTCGCGGGCTACGCGCTCCCCGGCATCGTCGTGGCACTGTCCCTCGTGTTCTTCGGCATCCGGGTGGCCGAGCCCCTGTACCAGACGACGGCCATGCTGGTCTTCGCCTACGTGGTCCTGTTCCTGCCGCAGGCCGTCGGCGCGATCCGCACCACGCTGATGCAGATCCCGTCGCACACCGAGGAGGCGGCCCGCCTGCTGGGCAGCCGGCCGCTCGGCGTCGCCCTGCGGGTGCTCGTTCCCCTGGCGCGGCGCGGCATGACGGCTGGCGGGGCGCTGGTGTTCCTGACCGTCATGAAGGAGCTGCCGGCAACGCTGCTGCTCGCCCCGATCGGCTTCGACACGCTGGCGACACGCGTCTGGACCGCGACGAACGACGCGTTCTTCGCCCGCGCCGCGGCACCCGCGCTGCTCCTGCTGGTGCTGGGCGGCCTGCCCCTGGCGCTGCTCACCCTGCGGTCCAGGGACTGACGCGTCAGTCGGCGAAGACCGCCACGCGGCCGTCCACGTCCACGCGCACGCGGTCCCCACGGTGCATCGTGACACCGGGCCCCCGGCGACTGCGCACCTCGGTCCCGTCGTCGAGGGCGACAGTGACCAGTTGGTCGTGGCCGAAGTAGGACACCCCGACGACCGTCGCGTTGCCGTCCGCGGCGGTGCGCAGGACCAGTGCCTCGGGCCGGACGACGACCGCGGCCGACGTGCCAGCCACAGGATCGGCGGTGGGCAGTCGACCGAGCGGCGTGTCGACGAGGTAGGTCCCGACGCGGGTGGCCGGGAGCAGGTCGGCATGCCCGACGAACTCGGCGACGAAGCGGGTGGCGGGGCGGGTGTAGAGGGTGTGGGGGTCCGCGATCTGGTGGACGCGTCCCTCGTGCATGACGGCCACGACGTCGGCGATCGACAACGCCTCCTCCTGGTCGTGCGTCACGAAGATGGACGTGGCGCCGGCCTCCTGCAGGATGCGGCGCACGTCCTCCCGCACGCTCTCGCGCAGGGCCGCGTCCAGGTTCGAGATGGGCTCGTCGAGCAGGACGTGGTCGGGGCGCGGCGCCAGGGCACGAGCCAGGGCGACACGCTGCTGCTGGCCTCCCGACAGGCGGGCGGGCAGGCGGTCGGCCTCGCCGGTCATTCCGACGAGTTCCAGCGCCTCGTGGACCCGTTGCCGGCGCTCCGTGCGATCGACCCCCCGGACTCCGTACCCGACGTTGTCCGCGACGCTCAGATGGGGGAACAGGGCGTAGTCCTGGAACACGAGCGCAACGCCACGGCGCTCAGGAGCGACGAAGGTGCTGGGGCCCGCGACCTCGCGCCCGTCGATGCGGATCGACCCGGCATCGGGGCGATCGAGGCCGGCGATCAGTCGCAGCGCGGTGGTCTTCCCGCAGCCCGACGGCCCGAGGAGCGCCACCAGATCGCCGCGTGCCACCTCGAGGTCGAAGTCCGCGAGCGCGATCGTCGCGCCGAACCGCCGGGAGACGTCCTGACAGGTCAGGGCGACGTCGGTGCCGTTGTCCACGATCGACTGTCCTTTGGCTCTGAGGTCAGGCTACCCTTACCGGCATGGCTCCCACGACTGCACTCACTCCCGCGCAGGCCGACCTTCGTCGGCACGCCCTCGTCGAACGCCTGCTGGCCGACGTCCTCCGTGTGCCGTGGTCCCAGGTGCACCAGGAAGCCGAGCGCTGGGACGGCGTGCTCTCCGAGGAGGTCGAACAGCGACTCGTCGACCTCCTCGGTGACCCCGGTGTCTGCCCCCACGGCAACCCGATCCCCGGCGCGACCACCCCGGTCGACCTCGGGGGCGCGGGTCCGCTGTCGGACCACCCCGTGGGACCGGCCGTGGTCGTGCGCGTCCTCGAAGCGCTCGAGGACGACGCGATCGCCATGCGCGAACTCGAAGCCGCCGGGCTGACGCCGGGGCGCGACCTCGAGGTCGTGGCCCACGAGGGCGACGGCACGGTCCGGGTTGCGGGCGCGGTGGCCGATGCCCACCTCTCGCCCACCGTGGCACGACTGGTGCACGTCCGGTCTCGCTGACCTCCGTGCGTCGCCGTGTCCGGCCGCCGGTCCCGGCATGGGTTGTCTCGGGAGCATGACTGCCACCGACACCCCAACC